>CAMDHB010000201.1 GCA_945897655.1 Pseudorhodobacter antarcticus | reverse complement strand
CCCGGCCCGGCCCCACCGGAATACCCCGGTCCTTGGCCCATTTGATGAAGTCGGCCACGATCAGGAAATATCCGGGAAACCCCATCTTCTCGATCACGTTCAACTCGAAATCCAGCCGGGCCTGATACTCCTCAGGGCTCACCGAATGCGGGATGACGCGCAGCCGCGCCTGCAACCCCTCATTCGCCTGACGCCGCAACTCGTTCACCTCGTCATCCGCGAATTTCGGCAGGATCGGCTTGCGCTTGTACGCGGCAAAGGCACAGCGGCGGGCGATTTCAACTGTGTTGTCCAACGCTTCGGGCAGGTCAGCGAACAGCGCCGCCATCTCGGCTTCCGATTTGAAGTAATGCTGCGGCGTCAACCGCCTGCGTGGCTGCTGCTGGTCGACATAGGCGCCCTCGGCAATACAGATCAGCGCGTCATGGGCCTGATACATGCCCGTCTTGGGGAAATAGACATCGTTGGTCGCAACCAGCGGCAAGCCCATCTCATAGGCCATTTCGACAAAGCCACGCTCGGTCAACTGTTCGCCCGCCATCCCGTGGCGCTGCAATTCCACATACAGCCGCTCTGGATAGGCCCGGGCCAACCGCTGCATCAGCGCCCGCGCCTTTGGCCCCTGATTGGTCTGCAATAACCGCCCAACCGGCCCCTCTGCCCCCCCGGTCAGACAGATCAATCCCTCCGAAAACTGCTCCAACTGCTCCAACGTCACCATCGGCAAAGCGCCACCCTTGTCTATGTACAAACAAGAATTCAGCTTCATCAGGTTCAGATACCCGGCCTCGTTCTGCGCCAGCAAAACCACTGGCGCAGGCGGACGCGCCTTTTCACCAGGCATCGTGGGGTCATGCACCACCGAAACCTGACACCCCACGATGGGCTGCACCCCGGCCTCCATCGCCGTCACCGAAAACTCCAGCGCAGCAAACATGTTGTTGGTGTCGGTCACGGCCACGGCAGGCATCCCGGCCTCGACGCACAACTTGACCAGCTTCTTGACGGGTACAGCACCTTCCAACAACGAATGCTCGGTGTGGACGCGCAGGTGAATGAATCGGGTTTGGTTCATGGCTCCATCGTAACGAAACCCCGCCCCGCCCGAAAGGAGGGTCTGGACAAATTCGCCCCACACAGGCTCAATCCACAAAAGGTCGCATATCCCGCTTTACGCCGCATCGGGCGGGGGTGCAGGTGGCCCAGTGCAAAGACCGCGGCAGGACAGATCATGGAACACGTCGCGTTTCTTCTGAACGGAACGCAGGTCCAGGTGACCGATGCGCCCACCCGGACGCTGCTTGACTATTTGCGCGAAACCCGCGGTCTTTGTGGCACCAAAGAGGGCTGTAATGAGGGCGACTGCGGCGCCTGCACCGTCATGGTCACCGATGAAGGCGGCGCCCGCGCCCTGAACGCCTGCATCCTGTTCCTGCCCCAACTTCACGGCAAATCCGTCCGCACGGTCGAAGGACTGACTGGCCCGAACGGCGAGCCCCACCCCGTTCAGACCACCATGATCACCCATCACGGGTCACAATGCGGCTTTTGCACCCCCGGTTTCGTCGTCTCGATGGCCGTGGCCCATCTGAACGGCGACAAGGACCACGACACCACCCTTGCCGGCAACCTCTGCCGCTGCACAGGCTATGCGCCCATCATCCGCGCGGCTGAAGCCGCCGAGGCCGCACCGGTTCCCGACTGGCTGCAATCGTCCTTCATTTCGGCCCAAGTACTCTCGGGGGACCGGGGGCAGACAGCCCCCGGCGCTTTCCGCCCAACCACCGTTGACGAACTTGCCATCCTCTATGCCGCCCATCCCGACGCCACCTTGATCGCTGGTGCCACCGATGTGGGCCTGTGGGTCACCAAACAGTTGCGCGATCTCTCTCCCGTCGTTTTTCTGAATGGCGTCAATGATTTGCAGACCATTGCACGCGTGCAAGACAGGCTGCGCGTCGGCGCGGGCGTCACCATCACCGACCTTATGGCAGCCATCAAACCTCTCCACCCCTCCTTCGCCGAACTCCTGCGCCGCTACGCCTCGGTTCAGGTCCGCAACGCCGCCACCATCGGCGGCAACATCGCCAACGGCTCCCCCATCGGCGACGGCCCCCCCGCCCTGATCGCCCTCGGGGCCACCCTCCACCTCCGTCAAGGCATCACCCGCCGCGAGATGCCGCTGGAGGCGTTCTTCCTCGACTACCGCAAACAGGACCGCCTTCCCGGCGAATTCGTCGAAGCCATCACCATCCCAACCGAAGCCCCCACCCTGCGCTGCTACAAAATCTCCAAACGCTTTGATCAGGACATTTCCGCCGTCTGCGGCTGCTTCAACATCACCACCGAAAGGGGCATCGTCACCGCCGCCCGCATCGCCTTTGGCGGCATGGCCGGCATCCCCAAACGCGCAACTTCCGTCGAAAACGCCCTCATCGGCCAACCTTGGACCCTGCCCACCATCACCACAGCCACCGCGGCCTTCGCCACCGATTTCCAACCCCTGACCGACATGCGCGCCTCTGCCGCCTACCGGCTGACCGTGGCGGAAAACCTCCTCTCCCGTTATTTCCACGACCTCGCCGGAACCCCCACCAATGTGCTGGAGGTGCAGCCATGACCATCGGCCAATCCCTGCCCCATGACAGCGCGCCCCTTCATGTCACCGGCACGGCCCGCTATGTCGATGACATCCCCCTGCCCACAGGTGCCCTGCACCTCGCCTTTGGCCTGTCGACCGAGGCCCATGCCGACATCACCGCCATCGATCTGACCTCCGTCCGTGCTGCCCCCGGCGTTGTGGGCGTCTGGTCTGCTGCCGATTTCCCCGACATGCCCGATTGCTCCCCCGCGGGCTCCAACGACGAACCCCTGCTGGCCACAGGCCGCGTCCATTACGTCGGCCAACAGGTCTTTCTTGTCGCCGCCACCAGCCACCTAGCCGCCCGCAAGGCCGCCCGCATGGCCCGCATCACATATGCCCCCCTGCCCGCCCTGCTGACCGTCGAACAGGCCCTTGCAGCGAACAGCCGCTTCGAGGCAGGCCCCGTCATCTGGGCCAAGGGCGACGCCGCCCGCGCCATCGCCACCGCCCCCCACATGATCGAGGCGGAGATCGAGGTTGGCGGGCAAGAGCATTTCTACCTTGAAGGCCAGATCGCCGCCGCCATTCCGTCGGAGGATGGAATGCACATCCTCTCCTCAACCCAGCACCCGACCGAGATTCAGCATAAAGTCGCCCATGCCCTGCACCTGCCCATGGCCGCTGTTCGGGTGGAAACCCGGCGCATGGGCGGCGGCTTTGGCGGCAAGGAAAGCCAGGGCAACGCCCTCGCCATGGCCTGCGCCCTTGTCGCCCGCGCCACCGGACGGCCCTGCAAGCTGCGTTATGACCGGGATGACGACATGGTCATCACCGGCAAACGGCATGACCTGAAAATCCGCTACAAGGTGGGGTTTGACGACACGGGCCGGATTTTGGGCATCGACTTTACCCACCTCGTCCGCTGCGGCTGGTCGCAAGACCTGTCGCTGGCCGTCGCCGACCGCGCCATGCTCCATACCGACAACTGTTATCACCTGCCCGACATCCGGATTGAAAGCCACCGCCTGAAAACCAACACCTGTTCTGCCACCGCCTATCGCGGTTTCGGCGGTCCTCAGGGCATTGTCGGCATCGAAAGGGTCCTGGATCACATCGCCCACACCCTGCGCCGCGACCTGCCGGAGGTTCAGCGCGCCAACTTCTACCGCGGCATGGCCCCGACCGGCCCCGGCACGGGCCGCCGCTTCGGCAGCACCTATTCGCCCCATCCCGAACAATTCACCCCCCAAACCACCCCCTACCATATGGAAGTGGAGGATTTCATCGCCGACCAGATGGTAACTGACCTGATGGCCCGCGCCGATTACACCGCCCGCCGCGCCGCGATTGCCGATTGGAACCGCACCAGCCTGATCCTGAAACGCGGCATTGCCCTGACCCCGGTCAAGTTCGGTATCTCCTTCACGCTCACCTTCCTCAATCAGGCGGGGGCCTTGGTGCATGTCTATCAGGATGGCTCGATCCACCTGAACCATGGCGGCACCGAAATGGGCCAGGGCTTGAACCAGAAGGTGGCGCAGGTCGCGGCTGCGGTGTTTGGGGTGGATACCGGCGTGGTCAAGATCACCGCCACCGACACGGGCAAGGTCCCCAACACCTCGGCCACCGCCGCCTCGTCGGGGGCCGACATGAATGGCATGGCCGCCCAGAACGCCTGCCTGACCATCCGCGACCGCATGGCCGCCTTCATCGCTGCCAAACACGACGCGCCCGCCTCTGCCGTCCGCTTCGACGGCGGAATGGTTCACGTGGGGACCGAGGCCTTCCCCTTCGCCCAAGTTGCGCTTTGGGCGTATCAATCGCGCATCTCTCTCTCCTCGACGGGGTTCTATGCCACGCCCAAGATCAACTGGGACCGCGTCAATGGCTCCGGCCGCCCCTTCCTGTACTTCGCCTATGGCGCCGCGATCACCGAGGTGGTGGTGGACACGCTGACCGGAGAAAACCGCATCCTGCGCACCGATATCCTGCATGACACCGGCACATCCCTGAACCCTGCGCTGGACATCGGCCAGATTGAGGGTGCCTATGTTCAGGGTGCGGGCTGGCTGACTACTGAGGAGCTGGTGTGGGACGGCAAGGGCCGCCTGACCACCCACGCCCCGTCCACCTACAAAATCCCCGCCTGCTCGGACCGGCCCCGTATCTTCAACGTGGCGCTTTGGGACAAGCCAAACCCCGAGGATACGGTCGGCAAATCCAAAGCCGTGGGTGAGCCACCCTTCAATCTCGGCATTTCGGCGCTGATGGCCCTGTCCGACGCGGTGGCCGCTTGCGGCGATGGCAGCATCTATCCGGCCCTGAACGCCCCCGCGACGGCGGAACGTGTGCTGGACGCGATACGTAGGATGGGCAATATTGCCCATCCTACCGATGTTTGACCGCGCCGCCCTTGCGGCGGCCCTGACATTTTGCCCCCGTGTCGCCCGGGTCGTCGTGGCGGCGGTAGAAGGTTCGGGCCCGAGAGAGGTCGGCGCATCCATGCTCCTGTGGCCCGGCGGCCAGTCCGGCACAATCGGGGGTGGGACGCTGGAGCATCAGGCCACCCAGTCCGCCCTCTCCTTGATCCCGCAAGGCGGCACCCGGCTGGACCGCATCGCCCTTGGCCCGGCCTTGGGCCAGTGCTGCGGCGGGGCGGTCACGCTGGTGACTGAGGTTTACGACCGCGTCCCCGACGGCCCCCTCATCGCCCGTTCGGTCAGCGGCCAGCCCTTGCCCCTTGCCGTCAAACGCCTGCTGGCAGCGGCGCGGGGACAGGGCGACCAACCCCGCACTCAACTGTTGCAGGGGTGGCTGATCGAGCCGATCCTGCACCCCTCACGTCAGGTCTGGATTTGGGGGGCGGGTCATGTCGGGCGGGCGCTTGTGGGCGTTTTGCATCCTCTGCCTGACGTGGCGCTTACATGGGTCGACATCGCCCCTGACCGCTTTCCTGACACGGCACCGGCTCGCATCCTGCCCACCCCGGACCCGGCCACGGCTGTCGCTCTGGCACCGAAGGATGCCGAGCATCTGATCGTCACGTTCTCGCACACCCTTGACCTGGAACTCTGCCACCGCCTGCTGTCCCACGGCTTTGCCAGCTGCGGGTTGATCGGGTCGGCCACCAAATGGGCGCGGTTCCGGTCGCGGTTGGGGGCCTTGGGGCATGGTCCGGCGGAGATTGGGCGCATCACATGCCCCATCGGGAACCCGGCCCTTGGCAAGCACCCCCAGGCCATCGCCTTGGGGGTCGCAGCACAGCTTCTGGCACAGCGTCCACATGTGGGCACTTTGGAAAAACGTTCTATATCATAGACTTGTCGATTTTCATTAACCCCATTTTAACTCGCGGACCCAAGCACCGCTGCCAGTTTGACCAGTTCCAACTCCCACCCCATACGCTGCCGTTCGGACCATGTGTCATCATGCATGCGCTGAAAGCTCAGGCGCATTTCGGCCTGATCACCCAAGGCCTGAAAGTCGACAGCCAAGGCGGTGGAATAGGGTGCAACGCCCGGAACGAAATCGACAAGGTGGGCGTAGGCAAGGCGGGTCATCGGTGTGACCTCGGCATAGGTGATCACAGCGCTGGTATCGACCGGCATGCCGTTGGCCTGCATGAAGGCCACCATTTCAGGCTGATGCGCGGTCATGGTATGGTGCAACTGGCCACCGCTTCGCAGATCAATGCTTTGCACTGTCACCGCAAAACCGGGCGGCCCCCACCAGCTTTCGATGCCCTTGGCCGTGGTCCACAGCGCCCAAAGATCGGCCAGCGAGGCGCGAAAGCGGCGGGTCATGGTAAAGCGCTGCCCTTCGGGCAGGGTGGAGACATCGGGGATCATGGGCGGTCCTTGTCATGTTGCAGCGCGGTCAGGGCCCCGGCAAAGCGATCAAGCCGGGCGTCCCAAAGGGCGCGGTAAGAGGAAATCCAGGCGTCCAGTTCGGCAAAAGGTTCAGGGCACAGGGCATAGATCCGGCGCTGCCCTTCGGCCCGAACCCGCACCAGACCCGCGCCCTGCAGGATGCGCAGATGGCGCGACACGCCTGATTGGGCGATGCCGACACGCGAGACGATATCGCCCAC
>CAMDHB010000200.1 GCA_945897655.1 Pseudorhodobacter antarcticus | reverse complement strand
CCCTGCGGCACCACGGCCAGCCCCCGACGCGCCATCTCTTGCGGCGGCAGACGGCCCAGGGTTTCGCCCGCCAGTTCCACCGTGCCACCCGACCGGGGATGACTGCCCGCCAGCGCCTTCAGAAAGCTGGTCTTGCCCACGCCATTGGTGCCCATGATGCAGGTCACTTCACCGGCCTTGGCCTCAAAATCAATGCCATGCAGGATTTGCGACCCGCCATAGTGCAACGTCAAGCCCTTGGTTTTGATCATTATCCGCGCCCCAGATAGACATCGATGACGGTCTGATTTTTCGTCACATGGTCCAGACTGCCCTCGGCCAGAACCGCGCCTTCGTGCAGCACCGTCACCTTGCAGTTCAAGCGGCGGACAAAATCCATGTCGTGTTCCACCACCACCACCGCCCGCGTCTTGGCGATGTTCACCAGCATTTCGGTCGTGCGTTCCCGTTCGGCCAGCGTCATGCCTGCGGCGGGTTCATCGACCAGCAACAGGCGCGGTTCCTGCGCCAGCAGCATCGCAATCTCCAGCCACTGCTTTTGGCCGTGGCTGAGATCCCCCGCCTTGCGCGCCAGATGGTCGGACAGGCCCACCTCGGTGGCCAAGGCGTCAATCCGGTCCGCATCCGCCGCCGTGCTGCGCCAGACCAGCACCCGCCACGGACCCCGCGCGGCTTTGAGCGCCAGCGTCAGGTTTTCGGCCACGGTCTGATCCTCGAACACCGTGGGGCGCTGGAATTTGCGGCCAATCCCGGCGCGGGCAATCTGCGCTTCGGTCATCTTCAGCAGGGATAGCGACTTTTCCCCAAAGGTCACGCTGCCCTTGTCGGGCCGGGTCTTGCCGGTGACGATATCCATGAAGGTGCTTTTGCCTGCCCCATTCGGGCCGATGATGGCGCGCAGTTCGGCCGCGTTGATGTTGAAGGTCAGGTTGTTGATGGCGCGAAAGCCGTCAAAGCTGACCGAGACGCCCGAAACCTCCAGCAGCGCGTTCATTGCTGCGCCTCCCGTTCCTGCAAGGAACCGTCATCGGGGCCAAGGGGCGCACCTTTGCGGTCGGGGGTATGAACGCCCGTGAGACGGTCAAAGACGCCACCAATCCCCTTGGGGGCAAACAGGGTCACGGCGACAAAGGTCAGGCCCAGCAGTACCTGCCACCAGTCGACCCAGTTGATCGTGGCAAAGCCCAGCGGGATCGAGGGCACTCGGCCCCCGGTGAACCAGCTTGAAAGCAGCGACACCACAGCCGCCCCGATGACCGCGCCATACAGCCGCCCGCGCCCGCCGATGGCGACCCAGACAGCAAGGTAGATCGACGCGATGGGCGCCAGTTCCGCCGGGTTGATGATGCCCGCCTGCGGGTAATACAGCGCCCCGGCAAAGGCCGTGATCACGGCCGTCAGGGTGAAGACGAACAACTTGTAACTTTCCACCGAATAGCCCAGAAACCGCACCCGTGCCTCATCATCGCGGATGGCGCGGATGACCGACCCGAACTTGCCCGCCACGATGGCGTGCAGCAGGACATAGACGACCCCAAGCGCGAGGGCCGACGCCCAGAAGAACCACAGACTGATCGTCTCTTGCCCCACCGCGTCCATACCGGGGATGTTTTGCAGGCCGGACAACCCGTTGTTGCCACGCAAGCCGCTGTCGTTCTGGAACAGGTACAAGGCCAGCGCCAACGTCATCGCCTGCGTCAGAATGGACAGGTAGACCCCGGTGACCCGACTGCGAAACGCCAGCCAGCCAAAGACCAGCGCCAGCACCCCCGGCACCGCCAGCACCAGCATCAGTTGCAACGGCAGGCTATGGGCAAAGCCCCAGATCGCGGGCAGGTCTGACGCGCCGACCACGCCGAAAATCTGGGTCGCAATGCCCTGCTGCACCTCCTCGGGCGTGGCGGGCAGGCCCGAGTTCATGAGCGAGGCGATCACAATCTCCTCGGTCCGGGCATACATCAGCCACATGCCGATCATGTAACCGCCAAGGGCAAAGAACGCCATGTGACCCAAGGACAGAATGCCCGCATAGCCCCAGATCAGGTCCATCGCGAGGGCCGCCAGACACAGGCACAAGGTCTTGCCCAGCGTCTTGACGAAGGAGGTGGAGACGAGGCCGAACTGGGCCGCGATGGTCACACCGATGGTGAAGATGGCGAGCCCGGCCAGAAAGACCAGCATGGAGCGGTGACGGGGTTGCAACAAGGGGCGCATGGATCAATCTCCCGCCGCACGGCCACGCAGGGCGATGATGCCCCGGGGACGGACCTGAATGAACAGGATGATGAACAGGATCATGTAGGTTTGCGCGGCCAGCGTGTTCGAGGGGTTGAAGAACTCGATCACCTTCTGCAGCCCGCCGATCATGGTGGCCCCGGCCAAGGTGCCCCAGATGTTGCCCACCCCGCCCACCACGACCGTCATGAAGCTTTGCACGATATAGTCGGTGCCCAGTTCCGAGGTGACCTTGGCAAACAGCCCAATGGCGACCCCGGCGATGCCCGCGATGCCCGATCCAAGGCCAAAAGTCAGCATGTTGATGCGGTCAGGATTGATGCCCATGCTGGCGGCCATCGTCGGGTTTTGCGTGACGGCCCGCACCTCAAGCCCCAACCGTGTGCGCTTCATCAGCCACAGGAAGAAGCCTAAGAACACCAGCGCCAGCACGAAGATCGCGATGCGGATATAGCTGATCGACACCACATCATTCAGCACCCACGCCCCATCCAGCCACGCGGGCGAGGTCAGGGGGCGGGCTTGGGTGCCAAAGACGTTCTTCAGGATCTGCTGCAAGGCGATCGAGATGCCAAAGGTGGCCAGCAGCGTCTCCAGCGGGCGCTTGTACAGATGCCGGATCACCAACCGCTCCATCGCCACACCCGCCGCAAAGGTGATGGCAAAGGCCAAGGGCAGCGCCACGATGATCGAAGCGGTGTAATCGGTGATATAAAGCTGCACCACATAACCGGTATAGGCCCCGATGGTGATGAACTCGCCATGCGCCATGTTGATGACGCCCATGACGCCAAAGGTGATTGCCAGACCGATGGCGGCGAGGAAATAGATCGACGCCAGCGACAAGCCGTCCAGCGCCAGATCGGCGGTTTGCATGACGCCCACCTTGGTGCCGATCGCGTCAAGGGCGGCTTTGGCGGCGGCGGTCACGGCGGGGTCAGTTTCGGTGTAAACCTCGTAAAACTGATAGGCGGCAAGGGCGGCGGCGGCTTCGTCATCCGTGGCGGCAAAGGGAACTGCGCCCTGATCTTCCAGCGCGGTATAGGCGCGGTCACGGGCGGCGCGGCTGTCCAGATCGGCCAGCGCGACACCGCCCACCATGCCGTCCTTCAGGTTCGCAATCAGCGCATCGCGCTGCACGTCCAGCGTCAGGCGGGCCGGGGCAAGGCCGGCTGCCACCAAAATCTCATATGCCGCCACCGGGTCCACATCGCGGCCCACGCGCAGGGTGCGGTCGATGTTTGCGGCGGGTGGTTCGGTGGCCGCGACAATCGTTGTCGCCAGAATGGGGTTCAACGCCCCGCGCAGGTCCAACCCCAGATCGGCGCCAAAACTGTCAATCGCCGCAACCCGCGCCGCGCTGTCAGGGTCAAAGCGCAGGGTCAACAACCGCTCCAGCCGTTCCTTCTGAGCCTTCAAGGTGGCATCCGTCTCGCCCGCGATCGAGGCGCGGAGGGGGGTCAGCGCCTCGGCCTTGGGGTCCTTGGCAATCGAATCCAGGGCGGCTTGGCGTTTCACGGGGTCAGGGTCCGACAGGGTGAACTGGACCAAGGCGGTGGAAATCAACCCGCGCACTCCGGCATTGGGCTTCAACTCCACAATCTCGCCCTTGGTCGCTGTGCCCGCGGCGGCGCCGTCCAAAGCTGTCAGGGTAAATCCGGCACCATCGGGTGCTGAGATGAACATCGCGCCATCGGCCTTGCGGATGACCAGACGCTTGGCCTCCCATGCGGCAAGGATGTCGTCAGCCATCGGGTCGCCACTTTCGGCCAGGGCGGTGATCACTGGTCCGATGGTCTGGCGAGAGGGTTTTTCGATCTGGTCGCGGTTTTCGGCGACGATCTGCGCCGCCTGCTGGGCAAGTACAGGCGCAGACATGGACGAGAAGAGAAACGCAAGTAAGAGGGCAATCAGGCGCATCGGGCGTCCAGAATGGAAGGGTGGGCCGGGGAAGTCCCCCGTCTGGGTGCAGATAGCACGCGGAAGTCAGATGATTCCCTCCCCCCGAGGGGAGGGAGAGGGAGGGGGGCGGCAATAGGTGGGGGGCGCCATGACACGCCCCCCACCCGAACCCCCCCACGGTGGGGAGGGGCGCTTGGATCACCGCCTTTTGGTCCTTGCGACCTACCTCAGTAGTTCGAGGTCAGCTGGACGCAGGTCTTGGTTTCGGTGTTGTACATCCCGCACTTGAGGTCTTTCCAATCCGCCTCGAGCACCGCCGATTCCGGCAGGAAGTCGGTCCAGGCATCACCCGGAACCGGGTCGGTCTGGCTGATGATGTCGAACTGGCCATCAGCGCGGATCTCGCCAATCAGCACGGGCTTGGTCAGGTGGTGGTTGGCCAGCATTTCCGACATGCCGCCGGTCAGGTTCGGGAAGGTCTGGCCGATCATCGCATCGCTGACCGCATCCACCGCCGTGGTGCCT
Organism: Pseudorhodobacter antarcticus; assembly: GCA_945897655.1. Classification (GTDB taxonomy): domain Bacteria; phylum Pseudomonadota; class Alphaproteobacteria; order Rhodobacterales; family Rhodobacteraceae; genus Stagnihabitans. The sequence continues at coordinate 2,053 of CAMDHB010000200.1, read as the reverse complement.
GCCGCCGTGACGGCGTTCACCCACATGTTGAAGCCGATGTAATGCGCTTCCATCGGGTCATTGGTGACGCGGGCGTCATCCTTGATGAAGGCTTTCCACTGCGCGATGAAAGCCGCGTTTTCCGGGGTGTCGGCCGACATGAAGTAGTTCCAGGCCGCCAAGTGACCGGCGAGGTTGGTGGTATCCAGACCCGACAACTCCTCTTCACCAACCGAGAAGGCGACGACGGGCAGCGTATCGGCGGTGACGCCCGCAGCAGCCAGTTCCTTGTAGAACCCGATGTTCGCATCGCCATTGATGGTCGAGATGACGCCGACCTTCTTGCCGTCAGCACCCAAGGCCACCACGTCGCCCACGATCTTGGACCAGTCCGAATGGCCAAACGGGGTGTAGTTGACGAAGATGTCTTCCTTCGGAATGCCCTTCGAGATCAGGTAAGCTTCCAGAATGTTGTTCGTGGTGCGCGGGTAGACATAGTCGGTACCCAGCAGCGCGAACTTGGTCACGCCCAACTCGTTCAGGTAATAGTCGACAGCCGGGATGGCCTGCTGGTTGGGTGCCGCACCGGTGTAGAACACGTTCTTGGAGGATTCTTCGCCCTCATACTGCACCGGATAGAACAGAAGGCCGTTCAACTCTTCGATGACCGGCAGAACCGACTTGCGCGACACGGATGTCCAGCAGCCGAACATCACGTCAACCTTGTCCACCGTCAGCAATTCGCGTGCCTTTTCCGCGAACAGCGGCCAGTCCGAGGCGGGGTCAACCACCACGGCTTCCAACTGCTTGCCCAAGAGGCCGCCCTTGGCGTTCTGCGCCTCGATCAGCATCAGCATGGTGTCTTTCAGCGTCGTCTCGGAAATCGCCATCGTTCCCGACAAGGAATGCAAAACGCCGATCTTGATGGTTTCGCCTTGAGCAAAGGCAATGCGAGGCACGGCAAGCGAGGCAAGGCTCGATGCCAAAAGTGCGCGTCTGGTCAGTTTCATCTTCATTCCCCATATGTTGGCTGCGACGGTTTAATGCTGGGAGGCGCGCCGCTTGGCCGTTCGTTCATGAATTTCAAAGGGCTTCAGAAGCAGCTTTACGCGCCCTTCCACCCGACGGTTTGCCTTGGCGTCAGCCTTGGCATGGGTCACCAAAGCGTGACGCATCCCGGTGGTAAAGGAATTGGCACCAGCGGCCCCCGCGATTCCCGGCGCATCCCCAAGGTTGCCCGCAAATCGCACAAAACTTTGCGCCGCAGCGCAGAAAACACGCAGAACATGAATGACGCTGCGGCCGCTTCGCTGAAAAAGGCGGCGCGGCCCCCGGCCCCGCAGCGGCCCTGCCCCTTGGGGCACCACCAAAACACCCCTTCCCCTGCGGACGAATCGTCGCTATAGCCCCTCAGTCGCGCCCAGCACCCTTCAACCGGGCGGATTTATATATGGAGAGACCCAATGGCACGCCAGATCAATGATCTGAACGCTGAGGTACGGACGGGGACAGGCAAGGGGGCCGCCCGGCAAGCTCGTCGTGACGGCTTCGTACCCGGTGTCGTATATGGAGACGGCCAAGAGCCCGTCGCCATTCAGATGAACTACAACTATCTGTACAAGCACCTCAAGGCAGGCCGCTTCTTGCAGACGCTGTTCAACCTCAAGGTCGCAGGGCACGAGGATGTGCATGTGATCTGCCGCGCCGTGCAGCGCGATGTGGTCAAGGACACGCCGACGCATGTCGACTTCATGCGCCTGCATGACGAAAGCAAGGTCGTGGTCCACATCCACGTGACCTTCATCAACCACGAAGCCTCGCCCGGGCTCAAGCGTGGCGGCACGCTGACCGTGGTGCGCAACGAAGTGGAACTGGAAGTGTTGGCGGGGGATATTCCTGACCACATCACGGTTGACCTGACCGGCGTGCAGATCGGCGACGTCATCCACATTGGCGACGTGGCCCTGCCCGAAGGCGTCAAGCCCACCACGACCCGCAATTTCGTGATCGGGAACGTGTCGGCCCCGGCTGGCTTTGTCGAGGAAGCCCCGGCAGCCTGATCCGGCTGAACGGT
>CAMDHB010000199.1 GCA_945897655.1 Pseudorhodobacter antarcticus | reverse complement strand
CATCCCTTCCAGCACCTGCGTCGCCCAAACCACCGGCACCTGCGCCGCCTCGCACAGCCACAGGATTTCTTCCTGAATCTCGGACAGCCGGTCAAACCCGATTTCCACCGCCAGATCCCCCCGCGCGATCATCACGGCCACCGGCAAAGTGCCCCCGGCCTCAATGATCAGGTCCGGCAGATTTCGCAGTCCCATGGGCGTTTCAATCTTCAACACCACAGCGGGCAAGGCAGCACCGGGGGCCAGCCGTTCGCGCATCGCCGCGATCAGTGCCGCCACATCCGCCGGCGTCTGGACAAAGGAATATGACACCACATCCGCATGACCCACCACGAAATCCAGCGCCGTCAGGTCGTCCGCCGTCAGTGCCGCCACCCGCAGGTCCGACCCCGGCAGATTGACACCCTTTTCCGGCTTGATCTTGGCACCGCCCTCCTTGGTGCGCGTGACCACGAGTTCGGCGCAAGCCCCATTTACTCGTTCCACCCTTGCCCAAAGCTTGCCATCATCGATCGATACCACGGCACCCGGCACCAAGGCATCGACCAGCGCCAGATCGCTTACGCTGGCCGCGAACATGCCTTGCGGCGCGTCCTTCAACGCCCAGACCATTGCGAACCGGTCACCCGCCACAAACAGCCGCCTGACACCGCCGACCGCCGTGTTTGCCACAGTTTCAGCCACCCTGAACTTTGGCCCGCCCAGATCCATCGTCACCGGAAAATGCCGCCCCGTCCGTGCCCCGATCACCTTCAGTGCCGTGATCATGCCTTGCCAGACCTCGGGCCCATCATGGGCGCAATTGATCCGCACACAGTCCAGACCGGCATCCACCAGTGCGGCAAGCAGCACTCCGCCATCCGTTCCCGCCACCGTTGGCAAGGTCACCATCACCCGTGTCTGCGGCTCATCGGTGTCCTGCACGCCAAACAACGCGTCGCGTCGGGTCTGCAAAATGCCATCCCCGGCGCCAAAGGCCGCTTGCGGTGGAAACGCCACGCCGACCTGTCCCGAAATCCGCGCCAGCGCCGCCATGACGGCCTGCAAGGATGCCCCAACATGCCCCTCCATCCGCCCCAAACTCGACAGGCCCAACTGCGCCAACGGCCGTTGCAGGCCCGTGAGGTCGTTTTGCCGAAGCGCCAGCCAATCGGCCATGTTTTCAGCCGATGCCATGAATTCCGCACGGTGGATCCGCTGCCCCCACCCGACCATGACCTGCGCCGACTGCCCGTCCATCCGCCCCCGCAGGTCCGTCAATTGCATCAAAAGCCGAGCGGCCTGCTGCTGTGGGGCGTGTTCCAGTTCGGACATGACAAGATCCTGTTTGCTTCTGCGACCAGACTATCCGCGCTATCCGGCCCCGGGGGCTGTCCTCGATCAATCCCGGCGCAGGTGTCATGAAAAATTCACACAAGTTCCTGAACAGCCCAGCACCGCTTGCCCTCCCCTTTGCATCTGCTATGAAGCAGCCGATTTTGGCGCAGCCTGCCGCGATCTGGGCAAGGCGAAGGGTGGAATGATGCCGCTTCTGGTGATGAAATTCGGTGGCACCTCGGTGGCGGACCTGGCCCGCATCGAAAACGCCGCCACGAAAGTGCAGTCCGAGGTGGACCGGGGCCACGACGTCATCGTCATCGTCTCGGCCATGTCGGGCAAGACCAATGAACTGGTCGGCTGGGTCGAAAGCACTTCCAAACTTTATGACGCCCGCGAATATGACGCCGTGGTGTCCTCCGGCGAAAACGTGACCGCTGGCCTGATGGCGCTGCGCTTGCAGGAAATGGGTGTGCCCGCCCGGTCCTGGGCCGGTTGGCAGGTGCCCATCAACACCACCTCCGCCCATTCCGCCGCCCGATTTGTCTCGATCCCCCGCGACAACATCGACGCCAAATTTGCCGAAGGCTTCAAGGTCGCCGTGGTCGCAGGCTTTCAGGGCGTCAGCGCAGAAGGCCGCGTGACCACCCTTGGCCGTGGCGGCTCGGACACCACTGCCGTCGCCTTTGCCGCCGCCTTCGATGCCGTGCGCTGCGACATCTACACCGATGTCGACGGCGTCTACACCACCGACCCGCGCATCACCTCCAAAGCCCGCAAACTCGACAAGATCGCCTATGAGGAGATGCTGGAACTGGCCTCTCTTGGCGCCAAGGTCCTGCAAACCCGGTCGGTCGAACTGGCCATGCGCTACAAGGTGCGGCTGCGCGTGCTGTCCTCCTTTGAAGAAACCACCGAAACGTCAGGCACCCTGGTCTGCGACGAGGATGAAATCATGGAATCGAAAGTTGTCTCCGGCGTCGCCTATTCCCGCGACGAGGCGAAAATGACCCTTGTCCGCGTCGAAGATCGCCCCGGCATAGCCGCCGCCATCTTTGGCCCCCTGGCCGATGCGGGCGTGAATGTGGATATGATCGTCCAGAACATCTCCGAACTCGACAACCCCGGCGACAAACGCGCCTATACCGACATGACCTTTTCCTGCCCGACCAATCAGGTCTTGCGCGCCCAGAAGGCCATCGAGGAGGCTCGCGACAAGGGCGCCTTTGCCTATGGCAATCTGGTTGTGGATACCGATGTCGCCAAGGTTTCCGTTGTGGGCATCGGCATGCGTTCCCACGCCGGGGTTGCGGCCAAGATGTTCTCCTCCCTTGCGGCCGAGAATGTGAACATCAAGGTCATTGCCACGTCCGAGATCAAGATTTCCGTGCTGATCGATCGCAAATACATGGAACTGGCCGTGCAAGCCCTGCATGACGCGTTCGAGCTGGAAAAGGCCTGAGCGTCACTTCAACGCCAGCCCCAACTGTTTCAACCGCTGGTCCACCATCCCCTTGTCAGGCGCGCCCGCAAGGTCGATCAACTCTTGCCGTGCGGCCATCAGATCAGCAATCCGCTGGTCGATCTGGCCGACTTTGTGTAACATTATTGCGCTCCGTTCTTCGCGTGTGATCTGATCCCTCATCAGCCGGTTCAGCAGTTCCGCGATCTCGCGCAGGGAAAAATGCAGCCGCTTGCCAAGCGCGATCAACTCCAACCGCTCCAGGGTCGTCTCGTCATAGTGGCAGTAGTGGCGCGTTCCTGCCCGCACCTGACGGGAGTGGATCAGTCCCATCGCCTCGTAATGCCGCAGCCCGTCCTTTGACAGACCCGTCAACTTTGCCAAATCCCCAATTAGCATCGTCGTCCCCGCCAGACAATTCCCTTGACTGTAGAGTATACCCCACAGGCTACACTCTGCGCAACCCAAACCCGAATCATCAAGGTCCCCATGCGTATCCTGTCCCTCCTTTGCCTCTCAGCCCTTTGTCTGACTGCCGCCCCCGCCTTGGCCGATGAAGTCGCCCCACGCGACGGCATCACCCTTGATCCCGCAGCCGGTTCTGAAATCGGCCGCATCTATCAGGCCTGGCTTTCCCCCCTGCAGGAAGGCGGCGAAGAGGCCGACATCCCCGCCCTTGTGCCAGACGCGTTCCGTTCAACCGCGCCCTCTGTCAACCGCAATGACCGTGTGTCGCGCGGCCACGGCACCTTGGCCATCACCCGCGACCTTGGCCGCGCCTATGCCCATGTGAAAATCGAAGGGGTGAACCCCGCCGATATCGTCATGTTCCACATCCATTGCGGATTGCCGGGCCAGTTGGGGCCAATTCTGGTCGATCTGGGGCACGGGACAGACCTGCCCACCGCCTTTGCTGATGGCGAATTGTCCGTGGAAATCACGAACGAGGATTTGGTCGCAGTTCTGGACCACGGCCACGGCCTGATCGGTGCCTTTACCGCCGGATGCCCGATTCTGCCCGCTCTGCCGATGGACCGGGTTGTCACCGTGGCTGGCCTTGCCCAGATCGCTGCAGAGGGCGAGTTGTATTTCAACCTGCACACCAAGGGACAGGTCTACTTCGGCGACATCCGTGGCCAACTGGCGCCCCTTGAATGACGGTCTGACCCGAAACGCGCGACGCTGCCCCCCGCAATCCCAGGTCAAGCCCTCACCGCGGTCTTGGACCCCGAAAAGCCGCCCTAGCAAAACCAAGCACCCCAGCCGCGAAACTGCCTGAAATCTCGACCTTTCATTCTGGCGAATGTATCGCACAGGGGTCCGGGGGTGTGAAACCCCCGGTCCTGGCACTGGCCAAGGTTCCCTTCCGTCAAAGCCTGTGCTCTAAAGATCGAAAAGGGGGACACCATGCCAGATCGCAGCGAAGGCGACAGTCGCAAACTTCTGCGCCGCTTGCGCGATGTCCTGGCCATTCCGGCCAAGGGCCAGGATCGTCTTGACCGCATCACCCACCTGATTGCCGACAGCATGGGCACCGAGGTCTGCTCGATCTACCTGTTTCTTGACGCCGAAACCCTGGAACTTTGCGCGACCGAAGGGTTGAAAAAGGCCGCCGTCCACAAGACCCGCCTGAAACTGGGCGAGGGGCTGGTGGGCCGCGTTGCCAAGACCGGCTTGCCCGTCAACACCCCCGACGCGCCCTCCGAAAAGGGCTTCCGTTTCATGCCAGAGACGGGCGAGGAACTGTATTCCTCCTTCCTTGGCGTGCCCATCCAGCGCGTGGGCGAGAAATTGGGCGTTCTGGTCGTACAGTCCAAAGCCGCACGACGCTTTGGCGACGAAGAAATGGACGCCGTCGAAGTCGTCGCGATGGTTCTGGCCGAGATGACCGAACTTGGCGCCTTTGCCGGCGACGGGGGCGGCATGGGGGCTTTGCACAAGCAAGCCGTCCTCTTTCGCGGTTCGACCGGGCAGGAAGGCGCCGCCGAAGGCCGCGTCTGGCTGCACGAACCCCGCGTCGTGGTAACCAACCCCGTCGCTGACGACCCCCTGACCGAGATTGACCGCATCCGCGAGGCCGTTGGCGTCCTGCGCGTGTCCGTTGATGACCTTTTGGAGGCCGAAAGCCTCGATAAAGACCAAAAGGCCGTGTTGGAGGCCTACCGCATGTTCGCCCATTCCCGCGGCTGGCTCCGCCGGATGGAGGAGGACATCCAGCGTGGCCTCTCGGCCGAGGCTGCGGTGGAAAAGGAACAGGGCACGGCGCGGTCGCGCTTGGAACAGGTTCCCGACGCCTACCTGCGCGAACGGTTGCAAGACCTTGACGACCTCTCCAACCGCCTCCTGCGCATCCTGACCGGTCAGGGCAAGGACACCGGGGCCGCGATGCCTGAAAATCCCGTCCTCGTCGCCCGCAACCTTGGCCCCGCCGAATTGCTGGAATATGGCCGCAAGCTCAAGGGTGTGGTTCTGGAGGAAGGCTCCGTCGGCTCCCACGCCGCCATCGTCGCCCGTGCCCTTGCCATCCCGCTGGTCATCCACGCCAAAGGCATCACGACCGAGGCGCTGAACGGCGACGCCATCCTCGTTGACGGCGATCAGGGCCTTGTCCACCTGCGGGCCGAGGAAACCATTGCCCGCTCCTTTCGCGACAAGATCGCCATGCAGGCCGAGGCGCAAAAGCGCTATGCCAGCTTGCGCGACCTGCCCGCCACCACCCGCGACGGTGTGACCGTGGAACTGCACATGAATGCGGGCCTGATGGCCGACTTGCCCTCCTTGGTCGGCTCGGGTGCCGAAGGTGTTGGCCTCTTCCGCACCGAACTGCAATTCCTGATCCGCAACAAGATGCCCCAGCGCGCCGAACTGGCCTCGCTTTACGCCCGCGTGATGGACGCCGCCAAAGGCCGCCCCGTCGCCTTCCGCACCCTTGATATCGGCTCCGACAAGGTGCTGCCCTACATGAAGCCCAATGACGAACCCAACCCCGCCATGGGCTGGCGCGCAATCCGCGTGGGGCTGGACAAACCCGGCGTCCTGCGGATGCAACTCCAGGCCCTCCTGCGCGCTTCCAACGGTCGCGCCCTGCAGGTGATGTTCCCCTTCATTTCGGAATTCGGCGAGTTTCAAGAGGCGCGCAGCCACATGCTGCGCGAAATTCACCGCGAACGCTCCTTGGGCCATACCGTCCCCGACAGCATCGAAATCGGCGCCATGCTGGAAACCCCGTCGTTGGCCTATGCGCCCGATGCCTTCTTTCGCCTCACCGATTTCATCTCCATCGGCGGCAATGACCTCAAGCAGTTCTTCTTCGCCGCTGACCGCGAAAACGAACGCGTGCGCAAACGCTATGACACGCTGAACCTGTCCTTCCTGGGCTTTCTGGAACACGTCGTGGGCCGCTGCGCCCCCTTCGACACCAAACTGTCCTTCTGTGGCGAAGACGCCGGCCGTCCGATCGAGGCGCTTGCCTTTGCCGCCATCGGCCTGCGCCGCCTGTCGATGCGCCCCGCATCCATCGGCCCGGTCAAGGCCCTGTTGCGCAGCGTCGATCTGTCCCGCGCCCGCGCCATCATCGACCAGGCCCGCGTCGACGGTGCCGAAACCGCAAGACCCGCTCTGATGGAATGGCTTGCGACCCAAGACCGATAGGTTGGGCAAATCACCCTGCCTGTCCCGCTCGACCAGCGCCTGACCGAACAATTGCCCTACAGCGATGTCCACATTTCCTTGGGCGGAAGCGGCTCTTGGTGCGGGACTGACACAAGTGGGAACCGGGTTGACTTCATATTAGCCATGCCTAATATTAGCGTACACGCAAACAGGTCCGCGCCATGACCTTTGACGAAAAACCCCACCTGGCCGCCGTACACCGTCAGGTCACCACCATCACCCGCGACGTGACCCATTTGCGCAGCGCCAGCCTGACACGGGTCTACG
>CAMDHB010000198.1 GCA_945897655.1 Pseudorhodobacter antarcticus | reverse complement strand
CAGCGAGTGGGCCAGCGTCGCACCACGGCGCAATGCGACAAGTTCCACGTCGGCAGCGTCAAAATCGCCCTCGGCATGCAGGTCCGAATAATGGCCGGTGTGCAGTTCCACAACCGCAGCGCCGATACGGGCCGAGGCTTCGATCTGCGCCGGGTCGTGGCTGATGAACATCGACACGCGCGCACCGGCCTCCCGCAGGGGGTGGATGTAATCGGCCAGACGGTTCTGGTCGCCTGCCACGTCCAACCCGCCTTCGGTGGTGCGTTCGCTGCGCTTCTCGGGCACAAGGCAAACGGCATGGGGGCGGTGGAGTAGGGCAATTGCCTGCATTTCATCCGTGGCGGCGCATTCAAAGTTCAACGGCAGCCCGATCCCCGCAACCAGCGCCGCGATATCGGCGTCGCGAATGTGGCGGCGGTCCTCGCGCAGATGGGCGGTGATACCATCAGCCCCCGCCGCCTCGGCCAGCAGGGCCGCGCGCAATGGGTCTGGCCACTGCGACCCGCGCGCATTGCGCACAGTCGCCACATGGTCGATGTTCACACCAAGCCGCAGTTTTCCAAGTGGTTTCATCGTGGCACCCTTCTACATCCCGGATTGCCCGGACTGCGCCTTACTTAAGACGATCCGGTCGGGTCGTCACCCTCTTTCACCGCGACTTTTTTCCGCAATGCTGCGAAACGTGCGGCAAGCCTGCGTCGGCGCAGGGCCTGATAGGCGGTCAGGGTCGGTATTGTCAGGCGGTAAAACAAAAGCGAGGTGATGATCCCAGGGATGATCGAGCCGACTGTGTAAGGCAGGTAAATGCGGTTCCAGAACTGCAAGAGGCCCGTCCAATGCGTCTTGCCGGGGCCAAAGATGGCAAGGGCGTTATGCCAAAGCTCCGAGCCGGCAGCGGCGAAGGCGTCAAAAAGTTCGTTCAGGCCAACCCCACCCGGAATGCCCAACATCCAGTACCCAAGCTGGATCGACACCGCAGCGATGATTGGCGTGGTAAAGGGGTTGGACAAAAAGGTCATCAAGACAGCTGCGAGAACGTTTCCGCGCATGGCCCAGGCGATGCCCGCAGCCCCCAGCATTTGCAGGCCAAAGATCGGCGGAAAGTTCACGAATGTTCCGGCGAAAACCCCGCGTGCAATCCTGTGCGGAGGGTCAGGCAAGCGCCGCAGTCGGTGCCACATGTACAAGGTTGCGCGCTTGAAGCCGCCCTTGGGGTAGAACTGTTCCTTTAACCAGGTTGCCCAGGTCTGCACCCCACGCCGCTTGAACAAGAAAGCACCCCCCTTTCAGGCGTCATGGTTTGCGCGCAGCGTCGCGGATTCGTGCCACCTGCGCCACATCAGTTTCAGCTTCCAGTGAGGTCATCACCATGTGTAAGTGTTCGACATCCCTTAGATCAACTTCGATCATCAATCTGTAATAATCTGGTTTCCGTTCTGTGAATTTCAAGTCGGATATGTTCGCCTTCTGCGTGCCGATCACGGTGCAAATGCGCCCCAACACACCGGCATCATTGGAAATTGCGACATCCAGCGACACAGTGTAGACAGCCGGGTGACGGCCTGATTGCCAGTAGAGGTCGATCCAGCGATTTGGCTGATTCTCGAACTCTTCCAATGCGGGGCAGTCGATGGCGTGAACGATCACGCCGCGCCCCGGATAAGTGATACCGACGATTCGTTCGCCCGGCACCGGCTGGCAACACTGGGCACGTTTCAGGGTCTGGTCAGCGGACAGGCCGATGATCGGGCGCTTGGCGTCCACCTCCTCGGCCTGGTTGAAGGTCAGTTCCGGGTAAAGCGTCTGCAGCACCTTGCGCGCCGTCAGTTCGGCCGATCCAAGGCGGGCCAGCAGATCATCCTCATCCGCCAGGCCCAGCATCTTGGCCGCTGTCCGCAGCGCCTTGTCGGTCGCCTTGCGGCCCACGTGGTCAAAGGCAGCGCGGGCCAGTTCCTGACCCAGCTTGACAAAACGCCCCCGATCCTCTTCCCGCAAGGAACGGCGGATCGCCGCCTTGGCCCGGCCCGTGGTCACAATGTCGATCCACGAGGCTTGGGGCTTTTGCCCCTCGGCCGTGATGATTTCAACCGATTGACCGTTCTTCAGCCGGGTCCAAAGCGGCACGCGGATGCCATCAATCTTGGCCGAGACGCAGGAATTGCCGATCCGGGTGTGGATGGCATAGGCGTAATCCAGCGGCGTCGCCCCGCGCGGCAACTGAATCACCTCGCCCTTGGGGGTGAAACAGAACACCTGATCCGAGTACATCTCCAGCTTCACATGCTCAAGAAACTCGTCATTGTCGCCTTCGTCAAAGCGTTCTGTCAGCTGGTTGACCCATTTGGCAGGGTCCACCGCAAAGGGGTTCGCCGTCCGCTTGCCCTCGCGGTAGGCCCAGTGTGCCGCAACCCCGGCTTCGGCCACTTCGTGCATCTCGCGGGTGCGCACTTGCACCTCGACCCGCTTGCCGTCACGGCCTGATACGGTCGTGTGGATCGAGCGGTAGCCGTTGGTTTTTGGCTGGCTGATGTAATCCTTGAACCGGCCCGGCACGGCATACCACCGTTGGTGGATCACCCCCAAAATGGCATAGCAATCGGCCACCGTGCGGCAGATGATGCGGAACCCATAGATGTCGGACAGGCTGGAAAACGCCAGGTCCTTTTCCTGCATCTTGCGCCAGATCGAATAGGGCTTTTTCGCACGGCCATAGACATCAGCATCAACGCCGGTCTTGTCCAACTCGTTGCGGATATCGCTGCTGATCTGGTGCACAACATCGCCCGCTTCGCGCTGCAGCACCAGAAAGCGGCGAATGATGGAATTGCGGGCTTCGGAGTTGATGACCTTGAAGGCAAGATCCTCCAACTCCTCGCGCATCCATTGCATGCCCATGCGGCCGGCAAGGGGGGCAAAGATCTCCATCGTCTCGCGCGCCTTTTGCGCCTGCTTTTCGGGGGACATGCTCTTGATCGTGCGCATGTTGTGCAAACGGTCGGCCAGCTTGACCAGAATGACGCGCAAATCCTTGGACATCGCCATGAAAAGCTTGCGAAAGTTTTCGGCCTGCTGGGTCTGTGCGGAAGACAATTGCAGGTTGGTCAGCTTGGTGACACCGTCCACCAGTTCGGCCACCTCGACGCCAAACTGCCGCTCAATCTCGGAGTATGTCGACTTGGTGTCTTCGATCGTATCATGCAGCAGGGCAGTGACGATGGTTGCATCGTCCAGCCGCTGCTCGGTCAGGATCGCCGCAACGGCAACCGGATGGGTGAAATAGGGCTCGCCTGACTTGCGCAACTGCCCGTCGTGCATCTTCATGCCGTAGGCATAGGCCCGACGCAAAAGGTCGGAATTGGTTCGCGGGTTGTAGTTGCGAACAAGGACGATCAGGTCTTCGACGTCGATCATCCCTGTTCTTCCACCTGCGGCCGCTGTCTGGACTCAGTTTTCGCCTTGCGCTTCCATCAGGGCGCGCAACAGCTTTTCTTCAGACATGTCGTCCTGCATCGGACGGTCAATCTCGCCCGACATCAGCAACGCCATTTGGTCGTCTTCCGGCTCGTCCACCTCAATCTGGGTCTGGTGGCTTTCGATCATGCGTTCACGCAGGCTGGACGCAAGCTGGGTCTCATCCGCGATTTCGCGCAGGGCGACCACGGGGTTTTTGTCATTGTCGCGGTCAACCGTGGCGGGGGAACCTGCCTGAATTTCGCGGGCGCGGTGCGCCGCCAGCATCACCAGTTCGAACCGGTTCGGAACCTTGTCAACGCAATCTTCAACCGTCACGCGGGCCATGTCTGCTCCAATTGTTGGGGGCACGGGAAGTGTCCATTTAAGCGCAGCCTCGGTGCTTGACAAGCGACAAATGGGCAAGAATTGGGCCGTTACAGGGGGGCAACCGCAGCAATATCGGCGGTTTCCAGCGCGGCCAGCATCTGCAGCACCGTCTTGCCCAGCCTTGGGTGCCGCCAGTCCGGGGCTATCTCGGCCAGGGGCACCAGCACAAAGGCCCGGTCCTGCAGGCGCGGATGCGGCAGAATCAGGCGGTCCGGCGCGGTTTTGGTCTGTTGATCTGGGGGCAGGTCCCGCCAGTGATCCTGCGTTGCCGCATCAGGCAGAACCAGATCCTCCATCGCCAGCAGGTCCAGATCCAGCGTCCGCTGCCCCCACCTGGCTCCCCGCACCCGGCCAAACTCCGCCTCGATCCGGTGCAGATGCGCCAGCAGGTCCGGGGCCGACAGGCTGGTGTCAACCAGGGCCGCCGCATTCACGTAATCCGGCCCTGCGCCAACCGGAAAGCAGGGCGAGGCGTAAAGACTGCTTGCCCGGCGAAGAGTCACGTCCGGCCCGGAAATCGTGGTCAAAGCCGCAATGACAGTATCGGACAGGCAATTGGAACCTTGGGTTAAATTCGTACCCAGCGCAATGATCGCAGAACGGACACTACGCATGATGAGCCTTACCCTTCCGTATAGGATCCCTTGTCGACCCCGGGGCGCACTGTTACCTTCGTGTTACCAAGTCAATAGCGGTTGTCAGGTAGCCGTTTCCACTGTTCAACGCAAGATTACGGAGAAAATCGTGTTTTACAAAGACGAAAGACTGGCTCTCTTTATAGACGGGTCAAACCTTTATGCTGCTGCCAAATCCTTGGGTTTCGACATTGATTACAAGCTTCTGCGTCAGGAATTCATGCGCCGGGGCCGCCTGCTGCGCGCGTTCTACTACACCGCCCTGCTGGAGAATGACGAATATTCGCCCATTCGCCCGCTGGTGGATTGGCTGAATTATAACGGTTTCACGATGGTTACAAAACCGGCCAAGGAATACACCGATAGCCAGGGTCGCCGTAAGGTCAAGGGCAACATGGACATCGAACTGACCGTCGATGCGATGGAACTGGCCCCCCGAGTGGATCACATTGTGCTGTTCTCTGGCGACGGCGACTTCCGCCCGCTGGTTGAAAGCCTGCAACGTCAGGGCGTTCGCGTCTCGGTCGTCTCGACCATCCGCAGCCAGCCCCCGATGATTGCCGATGAACTGCGCCGTCAGGCCGACAACTTCATCGAACTTGACGAATTGCGCGATGTCATCGGTCGCCCGCCTCGCGAACCGCGCCCGATGGAGCGTGAAGAAGTGTCGATTGAAGCCAAGTGACACCTGGCTGTCCAACGAACTGGCCGGGTCGGGAAACTGACCCGGCCTTTGCTTTGCCACCGTCCCGCGATTTTGACGGCGGTCTGGTGCAGCGCTGGTCCTACCAACTGACCCGCGTCGACGCCCTAGCCTATCTGCGCCTGGCGCAACCCTCCAAATTGCAAAAGCTGGCTTTTGGCGCTGCCTTCTTCAGTTGGGGCGCCGGGGTGGCTCTGTACATGGGCGATTGGGGATCAGCCAACTTTGTGACAGTTCTGGCGGGCGGCGCGGTGGTGGCCGCGTTGGCAGTGCTGGCGGTGCGTGGGCTTAGGCGGCGTCACAAAGCGGCCAAACTGGTCCCAATCTCAAGGCCAGCGGTGTTCGAGGAGTGGATCGACTGCATCGCCGCCACCGAGATTGACAGCACCGACGAGGCCAATCTTTCCCCCGAACTGATTGGCGAGGTGATCCAGACCCGCACCCATATCTTTGTGCGCAGCCACAGCACCACCCTTGTCATCCCAACCCGTGCCCTTGATGACCCCGCTGCACTTGCGGCGTATCTGCGCGAACTTGCCCGCGACCCCTATTACTTTGACGCGCAAGACTAGACGCGCGCCTGCCCTCAAGTTACCTCTGCAATCATGGAAAACCTGACCCTGTACCTTGCCGCCCCGCGCGGCTTTTGCGCCGGTGTTGACCGCGCCATCAAGATAGTCGAGCTTGCCCTGCAAAAGTGGGGCGCTCCGGTTTATGTCCGCCATGAAATAGTCCACAACAAATACGTGGTGGACGGGTTGCGCGCCAAAGGTGCCGTGTTTGTCGAAGACCTTGACGATTGCCCGGTGGACCGCCCGGTGATCTTTTCGGCCCACGGCGTGCCGAAATCCGTGCCCCAGGCCGCTGCCGCCCGCCAGATGATTGCTGTGGACGCAACCTGCCCGCTGGTCACCAAGGTGCATAACGAAGCGGCCCGCCACGCGGAAAACGGCCTGCAAATGGTCATGATCGGCCATGCCGGCCACCCTGAAACCGTCGGCACAATGGGGCAATTGCCCGAGGGTGAGGTTCTGCTGGTCGAAACATCGGAAGATGTGGCCAATCTGACCGTGCGCGACCCTGAAAAGCTCGCCTATATCACCCAAACCACCCTGTCGGTTGATGACACGGCAGGAATTGTCGCCGCCCTGCAGACCCGCTTTCCCGCCATCATCGGGCCGCACAAGGAAGACATCTGCTATGCCACCACCAACCGTCAGGCAGCGGTCAAGGCGATTGCGGGCAAGATCGACGCCTTGCTGGTGATCGGCGCCCCGAACTCCTCAAACTCCCGCCGCTTGGTCGAGGTGGGTCAGGCCGCCGGGTGCAGCTATGCTCAACTGGTGCAGCGCGCTGACGATATCGACTGGCGCGCCTTGCAAGGGGCTCGCGCGGTTGGCGTGACGGCAGGGGCATCGGCACCGGAGGAACTGGTGAACGAGGTGATCGACGCCTTCCGCGCCCGCTATGCCGTGACGGTGGATCTGGTCGAAACAGCTCAGGAACATGTCGAGTTCAAGGTACCGCGCGTGCTGCGGGACACCGCGTGACCGACTACGTGACG
>CAMDHB010000197.1 GCA_945897655.1 Pseudorhodobacter antarcticus | reverse complement strand
CGCAGGACCACATGTCCCATTCGGTGGCCCCTTCGGTGATCCATTCCGCCAAAACCTTGCCCGCCCCGCCGGATTGGCAGATGCCAAAGGTGAAAACGCAGGCTTCAAACGCATTCCGAACACCCGGCATCGGTCCGATCAGTGGGTTGCCATCGGGCGTGTACGGGATCGGCCCGTTGATCACCTTGGTCAGCGCTGCCTTTTCCAACAAGGGCACACGCGCCATGGCGTCCGAAATGTGCCACTCCAACCGCTCCAGATCATCAGGGAACAGTTGGAAGCTGAAGTCCTGCGGGAACGGATCGTCCGGCGTCGCCCAATGCGCGCGGCAGTTGTTTTCATAGGGCCCCAGATTGAAGCCGTTCTTCTCCTGCCTCAGATAGTATGAACTGTCGACATCCCGCAGCAGCGGCAACTTGTGGCCGACGTCCTTGCTCCACGACTCCAGTTCAGGGATCGTGTCGAACAGCATATACTGATGCGACATCACCATCATCGGCAGGTCGCGCCCAAACCACTTGCCTACCTCTCGGGCATAGTACCCAGCCGCGTTCACGACATATTCGCAGCGAATATCGCCCTTGGGTGTGCTGATGACCCATTCATCCCCTTCACGCCGCGCACCCGTCGCCGGACAAAACCGTTCAATCCGCGCGCCCATGTTCCGTGCGCCCTTGGCAAGGGCCTGTGTCAACTGCGCCGGGTCGATATCCCCGTCATAGGGGTCATACAGCGCCCCGGTCAGATCGTGGGTAGATACAAACGGATAGCGCGATTTGATCTCATCCGGTGCCAGGATATCCATATCCATGCCCTGATACCGGCCCATGCCAACCACCCGCTTGAACTCTTGCAGGCGTTCCTTGCTGTGGCCCAGACGCACGGAACCCGTGACATGATAGTTCATCGGATAGTCGACCTCAGACCCCAGACCGCGGTACAGTCCCGCCGAATACCGCTGCATGTTCATGATCGACCATGAGGACGAGAAGGTCGGCACATTGCCCGCCGCGTGCCAGGTAGAACCGGCCGTCAACTCGTTCTTCTCCAGCAGCACACAATCGGTCCAGCCTGCTTTGGCCAGGTGGTACAGGGCAGAGGCCCCGACAGCCCCGCCGCCAATGATAACCACGCGCGCCTGGGTCGGGAAATCAGCCATCATAAACTCCGTTTCTGCTGCCCAAGTATCGCCGCCCTGCGCACAGCTTTCAATTCGCATTGACCTGATCTATTGATCGAAAAAACCGATCAGAGGCGCCTGATGCAGATTGAACTTCTCGACACTTTTCTTGACCTTATCGAAACCCGCAGCTTTCACCGCACTGCCGAACGGTTGCATGTCACCCAGTCAACCGTTTCTGCTCGTGTTCAAGCGCTGGAGACGTCAGTAGGCGGACGGCTTTTCACCCGCTCCCGTGCCGGCACCAATCTATCGACCGAAGGATTGAAGTTTGAGGCCCATGCCCGTGCCCTGCGCCATGCCTGGACCGAAGCGCGCCGCGCCGTCGAACCCTCCAGCACTGCAATCACTCTGCGCATCGGCATTCAGAACGATCTTGCCGCCGGTCAGATCGGCGACTGGGTGATGAACTTCCGCCGCAGCCTGCCCGACTGTGCCTTTTATATCGAACCCGATTATTCCATGCAGATGTGCCGCGACCTTGATCGTGGGGCGTTGGATTTTGCCGTCGTCTATTCGCCGCAGTCTTTGCCCGACCTGCATATCGCGTCCGTCGGCGAAGTGCGATACCGCCTGATCAGCAGCGATGGATCGGCCAAGTCCGACCTGAATCCGCAACGCTATATCCGTGGCAGCTATTCTGCCGCCTTCGATATCGCCCATCGTCAGGTCCTGCCCGATTTCTCTGCCGCCTTGTTGGCCTCGGGCCAGAATACGGCTGTTGCGGGTTTGCTTCTTGCGATGGGTGGATCGGCCTTCGTGCTTGCCGACACGGCGGAAACGCTTGTGGCCCAAGGACGTTTCAAGATGGTCACAGATGTGGAACCCATCGGACAGCCAATCTTTGCCGTCATGCATCAGCGGCACAGGACATCCCGGATGCACCGGCGTCTGACGCGCATCGTAGCCCGGGAAATCTCTGGGCGCGGCGTTGCGGAACGCGAGCAATAGCGCGTACCCAGATCCGCTCTAGGCCTCGCTAGAGCAAGGTCTGCAGCCGGTATCCCGGCGCATGGGACAACCGCACCCACGTAATGGGCGCGTCTGTCGCCCAAGTGGTACGTTCGGTGATGAACAGTGCTGTGCCGGGTCCTACGGCAAGGGCATCTGCCTCTTGCGCACTGGCGGGTTCAGCAGAAAATGCAATGTCCCCAATGGAAAAGGCCACGGAAGCTACGAGCCATTCGTTGACGCTGAGAATTGAAAAATCAGGCGCCGGGTCTGGCAACACCGAGGGGTTCAGCCAGCGATCCTCGAACACCTGTGGAATGCCACCAGCAAGATGCAAGGTCTGCAAATGCAGCATGGCGACAGTGTCTTGCACACCCAACCTTGCCAGAATGGCAAGCGGCGGCACCTTCAGAAGCCGCGACAACAGCCGAAAGGAATGGGCCTGGCCGCGCGCTTCAATTTCTTGTCGGATCACCGGAATTTCCAGCGTCGCCTTCCGCACAGGAAGTGCGGCAACCCGAGTGCCCGCCTTGCGCTTACGCTCCAGCACCCCGGAATTGGCCAGTTCCTGCAATGCCCGGTTCACAGTGGCCCTGGCGCAGCCGAACTCCAGCGCAAGCGCCTCTTCTGAAGGGATCAGTCCTCCCGGAGCCCAGATGCGGGTCCGGATGCGGCGCAGCACCTCGGCCCGGATCGCCTCCCACCCCAGCTTCATCTTAAAGGGACCCACGCAGACGCATGGCCGTGGCACCATAGCGCTGCATCACCTGATCCCTGGCATAGTGGCGCCCCGCCGTCACAAGCTTGCGACCCGCAGACCAGACATCCGTAACCAACCTGTCGTCACAGGCAAAGATCCAAGTGTCCAGAATTGTGTCACCCTGCACCCCCATCAGATCAGGCCCCGACAAGTCCAACGCCACAAGATCAGCCCAAAGCCCCTCCGCAATGGCCCCGGACGCCCGCCCAGCGGCCTGCGCCCCTCCTGTGGCCGCCCCCTCAAACAGGACCCGGCCCGCCGAACGCTCAGTAGTGGCAAGACAGGCCCGCCCCTTGAGACCCAGACGCTGCGAATATTCCAACAACCGCAGTTCTTCGGACAGCGAAATCCTGACATTGCTGTCAGACCCCACGCCAAATCGTCCCCCTGCCTGCACAAAACGTTGCCCGTCAAAGATGCCGTCGCCAAGGTTGGCTTCGGTGATCGGACACAACCCTGCCACAGCGCCCGACCGGGCAAGGGCTAGCGTCTCCTCCGGCGTCATCTGCGTCGCGTGAATGAGGCACCAGCGCGTGTCCACCTGCTGGTGCCGCAACAGCCATTCGACGGGGCGCTGACCTGTCGCATCCATCACCTCGGCCACCTCGGCCATCTGTTCGGCGACGTGGATGTGCACCGGTGCACCCCGGTCGATCCCGGCAGCCATGTCCAGCCCGGCTGGGCTGACCGCGCGCAGCGAATGGAGGGCAACGCCCAGAACCGTGTCGGCGGGCAGGGACCGCAGTCCTTGCCGCGCAGCCTCCCAAAGGGCAGCAAACCGGTCGGGATCATTGCCAAACCGCCGCTGCCCCGCCGTCAGGGCGCGCCCATCGCAGCCACCCCGTTCATACAAAACCGGCAAATGGGTCAAGCCAAGGCCAGTTTCCGCCGCCGCCGCCGCAATCCGCGTGCTCATCTCTGCAAGGTCGGCATATACCCCACCGCCCGGTGCGTGGTGAAGATAGTGAAACTCGGCCACCGCCGCGTATCCCGCTTCCGCCATCTCGACCATGACCATCGCGGCAATCGCCTCGACATCCTCAGGGGTCAACTGCTCCAGAAATCGGTACATGAGCGTGCGCCACGTCCAGAAACTGTCTTGCCCGGCCGTTCGCTTTTCGGTCAGGCCAGCCATAGCCCGCTGAAACGTATGGGAATGCAGGTTCACCAGGGCAGGCAAAAGGCACTGGACCACCCGCCCCAAAGGTTCCGCCCCCCGGGTAACCTCTGCGATCCGCCCGCCCTCCAGTCTGACTCGAACATTCTGCGCCCAGCCATCAGGCAACAGTGCGGTTTTGGCGTGAATAAGGCTCATGGCATCCCTTGACCTGAGGAATATGTGCAGACATAATAGCCATAAGCGCAGACATAAGGCAAGCCAATGTCCCTTCTTCTCAGCAATCTGACCGTAGCGACAATGACGGATGGCTACGGCCTGATCCCGGACGCTGCGGTTCTGATCGAGGGGGACCGCATCGCTTGGGTCGGCCCCCGTGCCCTGATCCCCGGACCCTATGACACCCTGCCGCCTGTCGATCTGGGGGGGCGCCTGGTGACGCCGGGGCTGCTGGATTGCCACACCCATATCGTTTTCGGCGGCAACCGCGCTGAAGAGTTCGAAATGCGTCTGAACGGCGCAAGCTATGAGGAGGTCGCCCGTGCTGGTGGCGGGATCCTGTCGACGGTCCGCGCCACCCGGGCCGCGACTGAGGCCGAACTTCTGGAGCAAAGCCTTTCCCGTGCCGATCAGATCATTGCAGGTGGCGCCACAACGATCGAGGTGAAGTCAGGCTACGGGCTGACCGTCGCGGACGAATGGAAGATGCTGCGCGTGGCCCGCCGCATTGGCGAATTGCGCCCCGTCACCATTCTGACCACGCACCTCGCCGCTCATGCCGTCCCGCCCGACTACAAGAACCGCCCGGGAGGTTACATCGACGAGGTTGCAATCCCCTCACTTCGTGCCGCCCACAGCGAAGGACTGGTCGATGCCGTGGATGCCTTCTGCGAAGGTATCGCGTTTTCCCCCGAGGATGTGGAGCGCCTGTTTGCTGTGGCGCGTGACCTTGGTCTGCCCGTGAAACTGCATGCCGAACAACTGTCCGACCTCAAAGGCGCAATCCTCGCCGCCCGCTTTGGTGCACTTTCCGCTGAACATCTGGAATACCTTGGCCCTGACGGCGTTGTCGCAATGGCAAAGGCAGGAACTGTCGCCGTCATCCTGCCAGGCGCGTTCTATACCCTGCGCGAAAAGCAACTTCCCCCCATCGCGGCACTCCGTGCCGAAGGCGTCCCGATGGCACTGGCCACCGATTGCAATCCCGGATCATCTCCGATCACCTCGCTTACCTTGACCATGAACATGGCCTGCACCCTTTTCCGGATGACACCGCTGGAAGCGCTGCAAGGCACCACCACCCACGCCGCGCGCGCTCTTGGTCTGTCTGATCGGGGCACAATCGCCGCCGGTCAGCGCGCCGATCTGGCCATCTGGAATGCGCAACACCCGGCTGAACTTTCCTATCGGGTCGGCGCAACAACCCTGCACTCTCGCATCTTTGGGGGTCAAATTGACGCCTGAAATCCTCCTGCCCGGGCAGACCAGCCTTGCGCAACTCGCGCGGATCTACCGCGACCAAGTGCCCGCTCAACTTGACCGCTCTGCCCAACCGGCCGTGGCCGCCGCCGCCGCTGTGATCGCAGAAGCCGCCTCCGGTTCCGCCGCTGTTTACGGGGTCAACACTGGTTTTGGCAAACTAGCCTCGCTCAAGATTGCAGCCAAGGATACCGCAACCTTACAGCGCAATCTGATCCTGTCGCATTGCTGCGGTGTGGGGGATGCGATGCCACGCCGCGTCGTTCGGCTTATGATGGCGCTCAAGCTTTTGTCCTTGGGCCGTGGCGCATCCGGGGTGCGCTGGGACATAATTGTGGTACTGGAACAGATGCTGGCTAAAGGCGTCACCCCTGTTGTGCCCGCCCAAGGCTCGGTCGGTGCCTCGGGCGACCTTGCCCCCCTAGCCCATATGGCTGCCGTGATGATCGGGGAAGGTGAGGCTGAATTCCACGGCCAGGTCACATCCGGGGCCACCGCGCTGCAGGCGGCAGGCATCACACCGGTTGTTCTGGGGCCCAAAGAGGGGTTGGCCCTGATCAACGGCACCCAGTTTTCCACAGCCTATGCCTTGGCCGGGCTGTTTGATGGCTGGAATGCTGCCGTCTCTGCACTGGTCACGTCGGCGCTGTCCACCGATGCCATCATGGGATCCACCGCCCCCCTTCATCCGGAAATCCATGCCCTGCGCGGCCATGCCGGCCAGATCGAGGCTGCGGCAGCCTTGCGCGCCCTCCTGGATGGTTCCGTCATCAGGGAAAGCCACCGCGAAGGCGACAGCCGCGTTCAGGATCCCTACTGCATCCGGTGCCAGCCACAAGTTACTGGCGCCGCGATGGACGTTTTGCGCATGGCCGCCCGCACCTTGGAGGTTGAGGCGAATGCCGCAACCGACAACCCCCTGGTCTTGCCCGAAGCCGGGATGATCGTGTCTGGTGGTAACTTCCACGCGGAACCCGTTGGATTTGCTTCAGATATGATGGCGATGGCCTTGTCCGAAATCGGTGCCATTGCCCAGCGTCGTGTCGCTTTGATGGTGGACCCGGTCCTGTCCTTCGACCTGCCTGCCTTCCTGACCCCACGCCCCGGCCTCAATTCGGGGCTCATGATTGCCGAAGTGACAACCGCCGCCTTGATGAGCGAGAACAAACACCTCGCCCATCCCACCGTCATTGACAGCACCCCCACCTCTGCCAACCAAGAGGATCACGTCTCGATGGCCGCCCACGGTGCCCGGCGTTTGGGCCGCATGGTGGAAAACCTGAATGTGATCTTGGGGGTCGAAGCGATCTGCGCTGCGCAAGGCATTGATTTTCGTGCTCCTTTGTCAACCTCCG
>CAMDHB010000196.1 GCA_945897655.1 Pseudorhodobacter antarcticus | reverse complement strand
CATAGGTGATGGCCAGATTGCCCAGTTCGACGAAGACCGCCTGACCTCGCTCGGTCAATGACAAGATCTCGACGCGGCGGTCCTCGGTGCTTGAATTCCGCATCAACATACCCTCGCGTTCCAGCACCGCGACAGCCCGGCTGACCTTGGTCTTTTCGATGTGGCTGATGGCGCAGATGTCACGAGCGGTCATCGCGCCGAATTTTCCGATATTGGCAAGCACCCGCCACTGGGTCCGGGTCATGCCATAGCGATCCCGGTACAGCGCGTGAAACCCGAAAGATGTCGTCTCTGCCGCCTGATTCAGAAGGTAGGGCAGAAAGCGATCAAGGTCGAATTCGGGTTCTTTGGCAGTCATGGTCTCGATACGGTCAAGGTGTTGCATCTGCAACTATGCACTGGCCCACGGCCCAAGTCACCCCGCCGGTTTCACCAGGTCAGGATGGGCAGCCGCCACCTCGGGCAGGGCGGACGCCCCCGCCGCGGACTTGGCGACCCTTGGAAATGCGGCCATGTCCACGCCCCATCGCTGCGCATTGTAGACCTGCGGCACAAGGCAAATGTCAGCAAGGCTCAGATCGTCGCCGTGGCAAAAGCGCCCCGGTGAGCCTTGGGCCAAAAGACCTTCGACCCCGGCAAGACCAAGCGTGATGAAGTGCTGCATCCAACCCTCCATCGTGGCGCCAATGCTGACCGCGTGTCTGGCCACGCGAAGGTTGCAGACAGGGTGAATGTCCATCGAGATGGCATAGGCCACAGCCCGGACCTGCGCGCTTGCAACAGGCGACTGCGGCAGCCAGCCTGCGCACCGTGTCTCGTTCAGGTATTCCAGAATGGCCAGCGACTGCGACATGCGGATGCCGTCAATCTCCAGCGTGGGAACCAGCCCCTGCGGGTTGCGGCCAAGATTTTCCGCACCGCGCTGCTCACCAGCCACCAGGTCGACCGGAACGCATTGGTAGGCCAGCCCCAACAAATTCAGCCCTATCCGCACCCGATAGGCCGCAGAGGACCTCCAGTAGTCATAAAACACAATCTTGGACATGGACGCTTCTGCAGTGCCTTTGCGGTTCGTTTCATTTGCAACTTTACCTTGACTTAGTTGCATACGCAACTATTAATCCGACAAAAGCGGCGGGCCAGGCACCGCATCGCGATTCTTGGAGGACGCCATGACCATCCACGCTCTTCCCTCTGGCATGATCCGCGCAGCCGGCCATCCGGGGCTTCATGAGGGCTACATGCCGGGCTTCGGCAATGATTTCGAGACTGAGGCCCTTCCCGGCGCCCTGCCGCAGGGCATGAACAGCCCGCAAAAGTGCAACTACGGGCTTTATGGCGAACAGCTGTCCGGCACCGCCTTTACCGCCCCCAGCCACCAGAACGAACGGACATGGTGCTATCGCATAAGGCCTTCGGTCAAGCACACCCACCGGTTCACCAAGATCGCGGTGCCGCTTTGGAAATCCGCACCTTGCATTGACCCCGACATCATCAGCCTTGGCCAGTACCGCTGGGACCCGTTGCCGGTGCCCGATCAGCCGCTGACATGGATCACCGGCATGCGCACGATGGTAACGGCCGGGGATGTGAGCACCCAGACCGGCATGGCAAGCCATGTCTATCTGGTGACGCAGTCGATGCAGGACGCATACTTCTTCTCGGCCGATGGGGAATTGTTGGTCGTCCCGCAGGAAGGCCGCCTGCGCTTTTGCACCGAGCTTGGCGTCATCGACCTTGAACCCAAAGAGATTGCCATCTTGCCGCGCGGACTGGTCTACCGGGTCGAAGTGCTAGAAGGCCCGGCTCGTGGCTTTGTGTGTGAGAATTACGGCCAAAAGTTCACGCTGCCCGGACGCGGGCCGATTGGGGCCAATTGCATGGCAAACCCGCGCGACTTCAAGACCCCGGTCGCAGCGTTCGAGGACCGCGAGGTGCCTTCGACCGTGACCGTCAAGTGGTGCGGCCAATTCCACGAGACGAAGATCGGCCATTCGCCGCTGGACGTGGTGGCCTGGCACGGCAACTACGCGCCCTTGAAGTATGACCTGCGCACCTATTGCCCGGTTGGTGCGATCCTGTTTGACCACCCCGACCCGTCAATCTTCACCGTGCTTACCGCGCCTTCGGGCATCGAGGGTACGGCCAACATCGACTTCGTTCTGTTCCGCGAACGCTGGATGGTGGCCGAAAATACCTTCCGCCCGCCGTGGTACCACAAGAACGTCATGTCTGAGCTGATGGGCAACATATACGGCATCTATGACGCCAAGCCCAAAGGCTTCGTTCCCGGCGGCATGTCCTTGCACAATTGCATGCTGCCGCATGGGCCGGACAAGAACGCCTTTGAAGGCGCATCAAACGCAACCCTCAAGGCCGAAAAACTGGAAGAGACCATGTCCTTCATGTTCGAGACCCGCTTTCCGCAGCACCTGACACCCTTTGCCGCGCAAGCAGGGCATCTGCAGGAAGATTACATCGATTGCTGGGCCAGCCTTGAGAAGAAATTCGACGGCACGCCGGGCGTGAAGTGACATCCTCCGGGGCGCCAAACTCAACCGTAGAAAGCCTGCCATGCCGCTTATCCGTTCCTGGGTCGCTTCGGCCAACTTGGCCGATCATCCCTTTCCGCTGAACAACCTGCCCTGCGGGGTCTTCTCGGTGGGAGATGAGGACCCGCGCTGTGGGGTGGCGATCGGGGATTTCGTTCTGGATGCCACCGCGCTCGAGGCGGAGGGGCTGCTGGTCCTTGACGGTGGGCCGCTTCTGGATGTGCCGTTCTGGAATGCCGTGATGGAGGCGGGGCCAGCAGTCTGGGAGGCGCTGCGTCAGCAGCTGTTGGTCTTGCTGCAGGAAAGCTCCACCAGGCGCTATCTGGTCGAGGATCATCTGGTGGCGCGCAGCGCGGTCATGCTGCACATGCCCTTCCTCGTCTCGGAGTACACCGACTTTTACGCCGGTCGCCATCATGCGACCAACGTGGGCACTATGTTCCGGGGGGCGGAGAATGCCCTGCCGCCGAACTGGTTGCACATTCCGATCGGCTACAACGGGCGGGCCTCTTCTGTCGTCGTCTCGGGGACCGACATCCGCAGGCCGTGGGGGCAGATCAAGGGGCCGAATGACGCGGTTCCCCGCTTTGCCCCTTCGGCTCGCTTCGACATCGAACTGGAACTGGGCGCTGTGGTGGGCTTGGCCTCGGAAGGCCCGGTGACGGTGGCCGAGGCGGATGGGATGATCTTCGGCTATGTCCTTTTGAACGACTGGTCCGCCCGCGACATTCAGGCGTGGGAGTATCAGCCCTTGGGCCCCTTTCAGTCCAAGGCGACGGCGACAACCATCAGCCCCTGGATCGTGACGCGCGCGGCGCTGGAGCCCTTCCGCACCGCGACCCCGCGGCGTGAGGTGCCCTTGCTGCCACATCTGCGGGAACCGGGGCCGATGCTTTATAATATCGCATTGGAGGTGGCTCTGGCCCCCGAAGGCGGGCCAGAAACTGTGATCAGCCGCACGAACTATACAGAAATGTATTACTCTGCTGCCCAGCAACTCGCCCACCATACGACCTGCGGCTGCGCGATGAACACTGGTGATCTTTTGGGGTCGGGAACAATCTCGGGGCCGGAAAAGGGCAATCGCGGTAGCCTTTTGGAGCTGAGTTGGGGCGGCAAGGAACCCTTCGACGTCACAGGCGGCACACGCAGCTTCATCGAGGACAATGACACGCTGACCTTGCGCGGGCAGGCGCAGGGCGATGGATACCGGATCGGGTTTGGCGACTGCCGGGGCAAGGTGATCCCCGCACTTGCCGACCCCTACAAAAGGACCTGACATGGCCAAGGCATTCGCGTCGCAAGGCGACATGGGCGACAAGAAGATCAGTTTTGTGGAGATCGGCGCCGGGCTGTACGCCTTTACCGCCGAGGGCGACCCGAACTCGGGCGTCATCATCGGCGACGAATCCGTGATGGTGGTCGAGGCGCAAGCGACCCCGCGTCTGGCGCAGAAGGTGATCGACTGCATCCGGGGCGTGACCGACAAGCCGATCAGCCATGTCGTGCTGACGCATTATCACGCGGTGCGCGTTCTGGGGGCCTCGGCCTTTGGCGCGGGTCAGGTAATCATGTCGGAAGCCGCCCGAAACATGGTGGCCGAACGGGGGCAGGAAGACTGGGACAGCGAGTTCCAGCGCTTTCCGCGCCTGTTCCAAGGCCATGAGAGCATCCCCGGGCTGACATGGCCCACCACCACCTTCACCGGCAAGATGAGCGTGTTCCTAGGCAAACGCCGGATCGACATCCGCCAGCTTGGCCGCGCCCATACGGCAGGGGATGCGGTGATCCATGTGCCCGACGCCAATGTGATGTTCACCGGCGACATCGTCGAGGCCCATTCGGCCTGTTATTGCGGCGATGGCCATTTCGCCGACTGGGGCGCCACGCTGGAGGCGATCCGCGCCCATGACCTTGACGCCATCGCTCCGGGTCGTGGCGATGCGGTCATCGGGCGCGATGCAGTGAATGGCGCGCTGGACCGGACTCGCGACTTTGTCGACAGCACTTACCGCCCCGTCGCCCGGATCGCCGCCCGCAACGGTACGTTGAAAGAGGCGTGGGATGCCTGCCGTGCCGCCTGCGACCCTAAATTCAAGGACTATGCCATCTACGAGCATTGCCTGCCGTTCAACGTCTCGCGCGCCTATGACGAGGCGCGCGGCATCACCCATCCCCGTATCTGGACGGCGCAGCGCGATCTGGACATGTGGGCGGCGCTTCAAGGCTAAGGGAAACAGGGGAGGACACCATGACCGAACTTGTGCCCGAACGCTATCCGCTGGCGTTTCAGCTTTACCCTTACCGTCGCTCGCCCGATCAGGACGCGGCGTCTCCGGTGCGCCACAAGGTCATAGTGGTGGGCGGCGGCCCGATCGGGCTGGCCACGGCGCTGGACCTTGGGCAGCAAGGCGTTCCAGTGTTGCTTCTGGACGACCACGAGGGGGCCGGGCTTGGCAGCCGTGCCCTGTGTTTTGCAAAACGCACGCTGGAGATCTGTGACCGACTGGGTGCCGCCGCTCCGATGTTGGACAAAGGGGTGCGCTGGAACCTTGGCAAGGTCTTTCACGATGACAGGTTACTTTATGAATTCAACCTCTTGCCCGAGGAAGGCCATGCCTTTCCGGCCTTCATCAACCTTCAGCAGCCGTGGTTTGAGAAGTACCTGTTCGATGCTATCGCGGCCGCACAAGCCAAAGGGGCACCCATCGAAATCCGCGGGCGGAACCGGGTGGACGGGCTGAACCAAGCCGCCGACCATGTCACGCTGAACGTGGCAACCCCCGATGGCCCCTACGCGCTGGAGGCCGATTGGCTGATCGCCTGCGACGGCGCCCGCAGCCCCTTGCGCGACATGCTGGGCCTGGATTTCAAGGGCCGGGTCTTCGAGGACAACTTCCTGATCGCCGACGTCAAGATGAAGGCTAGTTTCCCAACCGAACGCTGGTTCTGGTTCGAGCCGCATTTCAAGTCCGGCGCATCGGCTCTGCTGCATAAACAGCCCGACGACATCTGGCGTATCGACTTCCAACTGGGCTGGGACATCGACCGCAAGAAGGAACTCTTGCCCGAAAACATCCGCGCAAGGGTTGACGCGATGCTGGGGACCGATGTGGCCTATGACCTCGACTGGTGCTCGATCTACACATTCCAGTGCCGGCGGATGGACAATTTCCGCCATGGCAACGTGCTGTTCGCCGGCGACAGCGCCCATCAGGTCTCGCCCTTTGGCGCGCGGGGGGCGAATTCCGGCATTCAGGATGTGGACAATCTGGCGTGGAAACTGAAGCTGGTCATCGAAGGCAAGGCCCCATCGCGGCTGTTGGACAGCTATGACAGTGAGCGGGTCTATGGGGCGGACGAGAACATTCTGAACTCCACCCGCGCCACCGATTTCATCACGCCAAAATCGGCGGTGTCGAAATTGTTCCGCAATGCAGTGCTGGAACTCGCCGAAAAGGTGCCCTTTGCCCGAACCATAGTGAACTCCGGCCGTCTGTCATTGCCTTGCACCTATGACGGGTCGACCCTGAACGGGCCTGACTGCCCGACGATGCCGCGCCGCACAAGGCCGGGCAGCCCCTGCCCCGATGTTGCCATGGCGGATGGATGGCTGCTGCGCCAGTTGGGCAACGGCTTCACCCTTCTGACCATCGACACCGATGCACCTGATCTGTCCACCGTTCACGGCCTTCCCCTCACCCGCCTTGCCACCTCCGCCAAAGAAAACCACCTCTTGCGGGCGCGCTATCTGGGAGAGGCGGCTTCTGCCGTCTACCTTATTCGGCCCGACCAGCACGTTGCCGCCCGCTGGGAAACCTATGATGCCAAGGCCGTAGCCCTTGCCCTTGCCACCGCCCTGTCGCTGGAGACCGCCTGATGCCCCTGATCACAGCGCCAAATCTTGAAAACCCCGATGCCCGCTATGCCGAACTGATCGCAGCGCATGAGGGTCTGACCGAGGCGGAAAGCCACGCTTTCAACTCAAGACTGATCCTGATCCTGATGAACCATATTGGCCAGGCTGCAACAATCTCAGCAGCCCTTGCGTTGGCTAGACATCCCCGCTGATCAAACTGAACATAGGTCCGATGGCGCCGCCAATTCGCACATTCCAATCGGCAAAATGGGGCTCTAAACGCCGGGCGAGGTCAAATCATACCTCCAGCTTAGGGTCAGGACTCGTTCTCATTTCATAGCCAGAACAAGACGGTTGCGGCGAGAGCGATGGCTGAGAGGAATACTTTCGGGCATCTGTCGTAGCGTGTGGCGACACGCCTCCAGTCCTTCAGGCGCCCGAACATGATCTCGATCCTG
>CAMDHB010000195.1 GCA_945897655.1 Pseudorhodobacter antarcticus | reverse complement strand
GTGACCCAGATGGGTAAGGCAAAGTTTGAACGCAACAAACCGCATGTCAACATTGGCACGATCGGCCACGTTGACCACGGCAAGACGACGCTGACCGCGGCGATCACCAAGTATTTCGGCGAATTCCGCGCCTATGACCAGATCGACGGTGCGCCGGAAGAGCGGGCTCGCGGGATCACGATCTCGACCGCGCATGTGGAATACGAGACGGAAAGCCGTCACTACGCCCACGTCGACTGCCCCGGCCACGCCGACTATGTGAAGAACATGATCACCGGTGCGGCGCAGATGGACGGCGCTATCCTGGTTGTGGCGGCCTCGGACGGCCCGATGCCCCAGACGCGCGAGCACATCCTGCTTGGCCGTCAGGTCGGCATTCCGTACATGGTTGTGTACATGAACAAGGTCGACCTGGTCGACGACGAAGAACTGCTGGAACTGGTGGAAATGGAAGTGCGCGAGCTTCTGTCCTCCTATGAATACCCCGGCGACGACATTCCGATCATCAAGGGCTCGGCCCACCAGGCGATGATCGGCCAGCGTCCGGACATCGGCGAAAACTCGGTCCGCGCCCTGCTGAAGGCCGTTGACGAGTATATCCCGACCCCGGCCCGCGCCGTGGACCAGCCCTTCCTGCTGCCGATCGAGGACGTTTTCTCGATTTCCGGCCGTGGTACGGTTGTGACCGGTCGTATCGAGCGTGGCGTGATCAACGTCGGTGAAGAAGTTGAAATCGTTGGCATTCATGCCACGAAGAAGTCGATCTGCACCGGTGTGGAAATGTTCCGCAAACTGCTGGACCGTGGCGAGGCTGGCGACAACGTCGGCGTCCTGCTGCGCGGCATCGACCGTGACGGCGTCGAGCGTGGCCAGGTGCTGTGCAAGCCGAAGTCGGTGGCACCGCACACCAAGTTCGAAGCTGAAGCCTATATCCTGACCAAGGAAGAAGGCGGCCGCCACACCCCGTTCTTTGCGAACTACCGTCCGCAATTCTACTTCCGCACGACGGACGTGACCGGGACCGTGCAACTGCCGGAAGGCACCGAAATGGTGATGCCGGGCGACAACCTGAAGTTCAACGTCGAACTGATCGCCCCCATCGCCATGGAAGAAAAACTGCGCTTCGCCATCCGCGAAGGCGGCCGCACCGTCGGCGCAGGCGTCGTGTCCAAGATCCTCGCCTAAGACTTGTAGGATGGGCGATCCGCCCATCTTCCTTGAACCCGGGGCCGTCCTTTGGGGCGGCCCTTTTTTTCAACCGATGGAGTGGCAATGGGCAAGGTCCTGACTGTGATTGCCGCCCTTCTGGCGGGTCCGGCGCTGGCACAGGATCAGAGGGCCAACCCCTATGCCCTGTATTACGCCGAGGTGGTGCGTGTCATTGATGGTGACACGCTGGATGTGCGGGTCGATCTTTGGCCCGGGGTTCAGGCCGTCTATGCCGTGCGGGTGCGGGGCATTGATGCGCCCGAACTGCGCCGCAGCGCCTGTGATGCCGAGCGGGTCTGGGCCGAGGAGGCGCGGGCGCAGGTTTCCAAACTCTATGACATGGGCAGCACAGTAAGGCTTGAGGACGTAGAATATGACGCCTATTCAGGGCGCGTTGTGGCGGATGTGCGGCGGTGGCGGTCGGATCGTTGGATCTATCTGGCGGATGAATTGGTCGAACGGGGTCTGGCCGAGGCGTGGACACCTGAAATGGCGGATATCGACTGGTGCGCCCTGGCCAGTCAGCGGCAACCCTGAAAGGCGCGGCTTCAAGCACGGTTTTCGCGCAACGCCCCTTGATTTCCCCGCAGCACTGCCGTAACTCCGCCGCAGGCCTAGGAGTTTAGCTCAGTTGGTAGAGCATCGGTCTCCAAAACCGAGGGTCGTGGGTTCGAGTCCCCCAACTCCTGCCAGTCTTTTCAATATATTGGCGATTGTCCCTTGGGCATCGGCGTAAACTGAAGGCTTGGATGACCAGTCATTCTGCTGACGTTCATGATTCTGCCGAGGGCGGGTCTGTGTGTGGCGTTGGCGCTTCCGGATATGGCTGTGCCCTGCGTCGGGCCAAGGGCGATATCGCCCGGTTTCCAATAAACCAAATCGGAAAAACAAATGCCTGACCAGGCCGGATTGATTGTAGCTTGGCGCAAATTGGCTGGGAGGCAAAGGCATGGCGAAATTCGGGATGGGGCCGGCGGTGGTGGGCGGGTTGCTGGTTGCGACGCTGGCCATGGGCGGTTTGCTGTCGATGACGGGAACCCTGCGCGGCCTGATTTCGCCCCCCCTGACTGCTGAGGTTCGGCTGGCGGAGTTTCAACTGCCCGGCAGTTTTGGGCTGGAACCGCAGGAGGTTGCCGATTTTCTGGTTGGCAAGCTGACCAAGCGGGCTGAGACGGATATCGCGCTGCGGCTGGCCATGGGCACCGAGGGGCAGAGCCGCTTGATCGATCTTGTTATTCCCCGTCTCGTCAGCCCGTCGGTCGTGCGTGAGATGATCCGCGATATCCCGCCCTTGGCCAAGATACTGTCGGTGGCCGAATTCAAGTTCACCGGGCGGATCAAGATAACGAACAGGGGTGCGGCGCGCAGCGATGTCGCCTTGACCCTGCCGGGCACTCTCCTGGCCGAGGCGGACAGCGGCACGGTTGAGATTACCACAACCTCCAGCGGGTTGACGGCGCTGACGCTGGGCGACATGGCAGCGGATGAGGAGCGGGTGTTGCGCGTCTGGCTGGGTCAGGCGGCGGTGGATGCGGGCGCGACCCTGCGCCAGTCAGTGCTGCTGGGCGATGGGGCCGGAGAGGTGGGGCGGGTCTGGATCTATGATCAGGCAAACTGGCAGGGCGCGGACCTGCAGGCCATCGCCCCGGCCCGATGGATGATTGCCGCCGTGCTGCTGTTGGTGTTTGTCGCCGCAGCGTTGACCGTGGCCTTTGGGTTGATGACGGCACTGCGGCGTCAGCCAGTCAGTCCCGTTTGACCTGCCCCAGCGCGCCGACCAGCGGGTTATAGCCGCGCACGGCCAGCGCAAAGGCCACAAGTCCTGTCCCCACCACAACGGCAAAGGACAGGGCGTTGAATTGGCCATAGGCCGCAAAGCGGATCAGTTCGACGGCATGGGTAAAGGGGTTCCAGTTGGCCATCGTGTAAATCACACGCACCCCCGCCTCACGCAGTTTCCACAGGGGGTAAAGGGCTGAGGACAGAAAGAACATCGGGAAGATCACGAAGTTCATCATGCCGGCAAAGTTCTCGATCTGCTTGGTATAGACCGACACGACCAGCCCGATCGACCCCAGCATCAGGCCGGCGGCAATGACGGCGGGCAAGACCATCACCAGGGTTTTCAGCGGCAATGCTGCACCAAAGGCGGCGGCGATCGCCAGAAAGATGGCGGCCTGCAGCAGGGCCAGCACGGTGGCGGCCAGGATCTTGGCGAAGAGCAGGAAGGGCCGGGGCAGCGGGGTGACCAGCATCACCCGCATCACCCCAACCTCGCGGTCATAGACCAATGACAGGGCGGACTGCATCGACTGGAACAGCACGACCATGCCGATCAGACCGGGCAGGATGTATTCCTGATAGGGGGTATAGGTCCGGTAGGGCGGGATGATGGATACGCCCAGCAGGTCATGCAACCCGCTGGCAAAGACAATGAGCCACAGCAAAGGGCGCACCATCGACGAAAACAACCGCTCGCGTTGGCGCAGAAACTTGGCAATTTCGCGGGCGATGATGACCCACAGACCAAGCAGGAGTTGAGACGGCGTCAATCGCACACAAATTCCGCCTGATCCGTTCCCAAGGTGTCCAGTGTCGTCTCAGGATGCAGATAGCCCTCAATCGGGGCAATCGCAATCACCGCGTCGGATGTGGCCATAAGCAGGGGCATGCGCAACTGTCCATCCCAGGGGCGATAGCCAAGGGTTACGCCCTTGGACCCGTCCAGTCGGAACTTGGGCGATTTCATATACTCTCGCACCTCGGCCTGATCGGCGCCGGGGCGCTTGGTATAGGCCGAGATGACCGATTTCACCGCAACCCAAACCGACCAATCCGCCGCAGACATCTTGCGCCCGCCTGTCATCTTGTCAAAGCGGGAACTGACCTGCGTGGCGCCGTCGCGTTCCATCGCCCAGTGCCAGGCCAGTGCTGTCAGCCCGACCGAGCCGATGACCGGGCGGGGCAGTTGGGTGGCATAGGGGATAAAGCGGCCAAACTCGCCGCGCGTGTCGGCGACAAAGACCACGTCATAGTCCAGATCGGCGGTCAACAGCTTGACGTTGTTGCCCTCGCGCGCCTCGGGGTTGGCGGCCAGGGTGAAGGCGCGGGTGCCGGTGATTTCCAGCCGCATCCGTTCGGCTGATGTGACAAAGGCATCGGCCAGGCCTTGATCGGACGGATCTTCGCCCACCAGAACCAGAACCTTCATCCAGTTCATCGCGCGCAGGTATTGCACGTAGCTGTCCATCGTCATGCGCAGCGAGGGTCCGGCATGCAGCATGTTGGGATAGCAGGCGGTGCGCACGGTATCCTCGGGTGCGGTGGCGTTGATCAGGGTCACGGGCAGGTCTGCAGCCGCCTCGGCCACGACCTGCACCAAGGGGGCGGGCAGGTCCAGCACGACAAAGCCCGCGCCATCGGCAACCATCGCCTGCAGTGACGCGGCAAGGCCATCAGGGCCGGATTCCCGGGCATCCAGCACGGGTTTCAGGTTCACGGATTCGGCCACAAAGGCCAGATCGCTGATGGCCATGCGCGCCCCTTCAACGGTACGGATCGGGGGCGGCAGGATCAGGCGGGCATAGCCCCAATCCTGCTGATACCGCGTGTCATCGGCCAGCGACAGATAACCGATCCGCAGATCTTCGGCCATTGCAGCGCCGGCCCACAACCCGACGACCAGTGTGGCAAGGGCGCGCATCAGTCATCCACCCGGATCGAATGGGGGGTGCGGCCGACGGGCAGGGATTGCAGTGGCGTCATCGTTGCCATGTCGATCACCGTGATGTCGTCCGACAGGCCGTTGGCGACATAGGCGGTTGCTTCGTCCCGCGACAGGGCAACGTCCCAGGCACGGCTGCCGACCAGGGCATAGGCCAGAACCTCACGCGATTTGACATCGACAAAGGCCACATGATTGGCCCGGCCCAGGCTGATGATGACCTTGGACCCATCATTGGTGATGGCCATGCCAACCGGGGTCACATCCTCGGCACGAAAGCCGGGGGGCAGGAAGGTCATCACTTCGGCAATCTCCAGCGTGGCAAGGTCGATGACGTGAACTTCGGACGAAAGCTCGTCACTGACCCATAATTCGGCCCCATCGGGCGTGACGACAAAACGGCGGGGACGGGTGCCGACGATGATGTTCTTGGTCACCCGCGCCGTAGCGATATCAACGACATGCACCATGTCGGCCACTTCGGAGGTGACGAACACCGTCTTGCCGTCGATGGAATTGATCACGCCCTCAGGCTCGGCCCCGGTGGGCACGCGGGCCGACACGGTTTTGGAGGCGACGTCGATGATCTCCATCGTCGAATCCTCCTCGTTCGAGACATAGATCTGCGCCTCATCCGGGGAAAAGGCGAACACCTCGGGGCTTGGGCCGGTCGGGATGCTGTCAACCACCTCCAGCGTGGCAAGGTCGATCACGTCGATCACATCGTCATCGCCGCAGGCCACATACAGCTTGTCCCGCGCCGCGTTGAAATGCATGTCCCGCGGCCGGCGCGAGGTTTCGATGCGCTTGTGTTCGGTCATATCGGGGTTCAGCACGACGATTTCGTTGCCCCGTTCCAGGCTGATGAAGATCAGGCCGGTGTCCTTGGTCAACCCGGGCGTCGCGCAAAGGCCGATGGCGGCGGCAAGCAACCAGCGCTTCATCTCAGTTCACCACAAAGGCGCCCAGCATGCCCCGCCCTTCATAGCCATCAACCCAAAAGTCATAGCGACCCGGACGGATCGGGACAAAGGTCATCTCGAACGTCCCTTCGGCATCGAATTCCAGGCTGTAGACGCCGTAAGCCTTCACCTCCAGCTCGTTCACCACGATCTGGTTGACCCAGGCGTTGCGGAACAGTTCCGGCGACATCCAGGCAAACTCCTCTTGCCCGTCCGACGAAATCTCGATCCGGTAGTATTTGCCGGTTTCCAGGGCATATTCGGTCTGCGACATCGACAAATCGCCCTTCAGCATCAGCTGCGGCAGGTCGATGGGCTGTGAGGCAAGGTTGCCTTCGGCAAATGCCACAGGGGCAACCCCGATCAACGAAAGGCAAAAGAAAAATGCGGTTTTTGACATGCTACTCCCCTGACTGATTATAGTTTTTGGCGCGGTTCGAGGTCCATTTTCTAGTGGGCCGGACCTTGCGTCAATTCGGCGGGACCGATGTAGTACATTGGCAAGTTTAATGAGCCCGCATGTTAGCAAGGGCCGTAACAGTTACGATGCAAGAGGGACTGCTGCTATGAGGATGAACAGAAGGGGCGTGATCGCCGGGTTGATGGGGGCCGCGTGGTTTGCAACATCGGCGTTTTCACCGGATGCCAAGGAAATCACGATCGCCCTGCAAGAGGGGGGCACGGCATCCTGGGAAATCGCGGCAATGCAGGCGGCCGGGTTGGACCAGCAGTTCCATGTCAAGGTCGACGTGCGCGGCGTGGCCGACAGCAAGGCGGGCCAGGTGGCCCTGCAGGCGGGCGAAGTGGACGCGATGCTGTCAGATTTCGTCTGGGTGTCGATCCAGCGCAACGCGGGCGCGGATTTCACCTTTGTGCCGCATTCGCTGGTGGTGGGCGGGTTGATGGTCAACCCCGCCGGGCCGGTCAAATCGGTGGCCGATCTTGAGGGGCAGACGCTGGCCGTGGCGGGCGGGCCGGTCGACAAAAGCTATATCGTGCTGCAGGCC
>CAMDHB010000194.1 GCA_945897655.1 Pseudorhodobacter antarcticus | reverse complement strand
CGCCGAAGGGTGAGTTTGGGGTGTATCTGGTGGCGGACGGGTCGAACAAACCCTACCGCGCCAAGATCCGCGCGCCGGGGTTCCTGCACTTGCAGGCGCTTGATTACATGTGCCGCGGCCACCAGCTGGCCGACGTTTCCGCAATCATCGGCACGATGGATATCGTGTTCGGGGAGGTTGACCGCTGATGCTTCGCCGTCTTCACAAAGAACAGCCTGCTTCCTTTGTCTTCACACCGATGAACCTGGAATGGGCCAAGGGGCAGATTTCCAAGTATCCTGACGGGCGTCAGGCGTCGGCCATCATCCCGCTGCTTTGGCGCGCGCAAGAGCAGGAGGGCTGGTTGAGCCGTCCGGCGATTGAGCATGTGGCGGATATGTTGGGGATGGCCTACATCCGGGCGCTGGAGGTGGCGACGTTCTATTTCATGTTCCAATTGGCCCCGGTCGGGTCAGTTGCGCATGTGCAGATTTGCGGCACGACGTCTTGCATGATTTGCGGGGCAGAGGAGTTGATTGCGATCTGCAAGGAGATGATTTCGCCTTCGTCGCATACCGTTTCTGCCCATGGCAAGTTCAGCTGGGAAGAGGTGGAGTGCATGGGGGCCTGCACCAATGCACCGATGGCCCAGATCGGCAAGGATTACTACGAGGATCTGACGGCGGCAAAGCTGCGGGACCTGATTGCACGCTTCTCGAACGGTGAGGTGCCGGTGGCTGGACCGCAGAACGGGCGCTATTCCAGTGAGCCATTGGGCGGGCTGACCAGCCTGAAGGATTTTGAATCGGGACGTACCCAATACAATGCCAGTGCGCAGCGTGCGGTGGATCTGGGGGACACCGTCAAACGGATTGACGGAACCGAGGTGCCGATCTTGACGCCTTGGTTGAAGGACAAGGTCAAGGCATAGACTGGTACAGTAGGGGTTATCGCAATGGCACAAGTGAGCAGTTCCGAAGAAAGCTGGCCGGCAGGTTGGGTCTATGGGGTGGTGGCGGGCATCATTGCGGCGGTTCTGGCACGCTGGATCGGCGATGTGGCAATGCCGGCAGCGGTGCTGGTGGGTTTGTTCGTATTTCTGGTCTTTGGCGTTCTGTTGGGCATGTTCTGGGGAAAACCCGCAGTTGCCGATGAAGCGAATCACGGGCACGGCGATCACGGGCACGAGCATGACGGCCATGGGCATGAGGTTCATACGCCAGAGGTTGCCCAACATGAAGTCGCTGCGGCGGAGCCGGTCGTTACCCCATCGCCGGTTGCAAGCCCTGAGACTGGTGTGGCGCCCCCGGCTGAGATGAAGCCAGTGGCACTGTCGGGTCCGCGCGGTGGGGTGGCCGACAAGTTGCAGACGATCGAGGGGATCGGACCTGCGATGGAAAAACTTTGCCATGATTTAGGCATCTATCATTTCGACCAGATCTCTGCATGGGGTGCGGCCGAGGTGGCGTGGATGGACAGCAACCTGAAGGGCTTCAAGTGCCGGGTGACACGGGATCGTTGGGTCCGGCAGGCAAACCTGATTGGCGAGGTCGGGATTGACGAGTTCCTGCGCCGAGCCAAGATGAATGATTACTGACGAGACGATGACGGGTCCGGATGATCAGGCCAATATGGCGCAAGGGCGATTGATTGCCCTGGTGGTTGTGGCAACGATGATCGGCTGGATGGGGTTTCAATGGATCGGCGGACGAATGGGCTGGCCGCCAAAGTACATCCTGCTGGGCGACCTGAGTGCAGCCGCCGCGTTCATTTGGGCAATGGTGGCGGCCTACAGGTTGTGGCGGCGGCAAAGATAGGCCCGCAAGGGTTGGAATAAAGGCCTCAGGGCCTTGGGAAAAGGAAAGAGCGCATGCTCAAGGATCAGGACCGCATTTTCACCAACCTGTACGGGATGCACGATCGTTCGCTGGCGGGTGCCAAGAAGCGCGGGCATTGGGATGGCACGGCAGGCATTCTGGCACTGGGACGAGACAAGATCGTTGAATTGGTCAAGGCCTCGGGCCTGCGTGGCCGTGGAGGGGCCGGGTTTCCCACCGGGTTGAAGTGGTCGTTCATGCCGAAAGGCAGCGACGGCCGGCCGTGTTATCTGGTGGTCAATGCGGACGAATCCGAACCCGGAACCTGCAAAGATCGCGAGATCATGCGCCACGATCCCCACACGCTGATCGAGGGGTGCCTGATCGCTTCCTTCGCGATGGGCGCGCATGCTTGCTACATATATATTCGCGGCGAGTACATCCGCGAGCGTGAAGCGCTGCAAGCGGCGATTGAAGAATGCTATGACGACGGGCTGCTGGGCCGGAATGCCTGCAAGGCTGGCTATGATTTCGACCTGTATCTGCATCACGGGGCGGGCGCTTATATCTGCGGCGAGGAAACGGCGTTGCTGGAAAGCCTGGAAGGCAAGAAAGGCATGCCGCGGATGAAGCCGCCTTTCCCGGCGGGTTCGGGCCTTTATGGCTGCCCGACGACGGTGAACAACGTGGAATCGATTGCCGTTGTCCCGACGATCTTGCGCCGTGGGCCTGAGTGGTTTTCCTCTTTCGGGCGCCCAAACAATGTTGGGACCAAGATTTTTGGCATCTCGGGCCACGTAAACCATCGGTGTGTGGTTGAGGAAGCCATGTCGATTCCGCTGCGTCAATTGCTGGATGAACATTGCGGTGGCGTTCGGGGTGGCTGGGGAAACCTGAAGGCGGTGATTCCGGGTGGGTCCTCGGTTCCGCTGCTGACTGCCAAGCAGTGCGACGACGCGATCATGGATTTCGACTGGTTGCGCGAACAGCGGTCGGGTCTGGGAACGGCTGCAGTGATCGTGATGGATCAGTCGACCGATGTGATCAAGGCGATCTGGCGGCTGTCCAAATTCTACAAGCACGAATCCTGTGGGCAGTGCACGCCGTGCCGCGAAGGCACAGGCTGGATGATGCGGGTGATGGACCGTCTGGTGCGCGGCGATGCGGAGGTTGAGGAAATCGATATGCTGTTGAGCGTGACCAAGCAAGTCGAAGGCCATACCATCTGCGCGCTGGGGGATGCGGCGGCCTGGCCCATTCAGGGGTTGGTTCGTGCATTCCGGGACGAGATCGAAGACCGGATCAAGGCCAAGAAGACCGGACGCATGGGGGCTATGGCGGCAGAGTCAGGATGCTAGCCCCGGGGTGGATGCGTTGTGCGAACGGCGGGTGAGAGTTGGCGCACTGCCCGAGCACGAAAGCGATGCCAAAGAGCAAATCCAACAGTTCAATTTTGACTAATAGGTTACCAACTATGTGATCCGACTTCAGGCGAACTTGACTGATTTCGTCGGTGGTGTGAGTCCGAAGGGATATCATCTTGCAGGTGCCGTAAACGCGGCGGTACGCATAACAAATTTGGCGATCGCGATGTGTGAAGATGTGGGGCAGTTCGTCGATGTGCATCCTTGGTCAGGCGCGAACACCAAGATCTATCCATGAGGTTTGTCGATGCCGGGCTTTGAGAGCGAGTGGTAGTTTGGCGATACTGTTGGCACTCTCATCATGTGCAGAGCCGCTACCGCTGCGGCCATTGACCTTGCCTGCAGCGGATGGACGTGCGGAACAAGTCGTGATTGGGGATGGGTTTCGCTACGTCGTGAATAGGCAAACGCTGCTGCAGGCTCAGGGCAGTGTTGTTATGCGGATCACTCGGGCGAGTGCGCCCGAACTGGATTATTCAGATGGGTTGACAGCAAAGAAGGTCGCGGAAGCCTATTGCGCCGGGTTTAACCGCAGTCTGGACACTAGCGCCTATGGACGCTTCTCGGCGCCGGCATCTTGGGTATTCGGTTGGGGGTGTACGTGAGCAGGATCGCGCCTGAGTATCAGACGGCGGGGCCCTGTTATGGCATGTCAGGGCGGAATGGCGCAGGATTGCACTTGTCGCCAAATGAATGCGCCCGGAGTTTCGTGGCACAGTTGTGCGCCAAAGGTATGGTTTGATGTCCAGAACTTGGTTCCCCTCGGTCGTAGCAGCCTTGTTGATCGCGGTGTCTTGCCCGGCCATCGCGCAAGGCAAAGTGCCATTGGCAGAGGAAGTGCATATCAACGAACAGCTTGTCGCGGCAGCCGCTGGGGACATCCTTCGGCAAACCTGCCCTAGCTTGTCGGCGCGGATGCTGGTTGTTTTGCTCAAGATGAAGAGACTTGAATCCTATGCCAGATCAAAAGGGTATGACGAAAACGAGGTGACGATCTTCTTGAAGGACAAGGCCGAGAAGGCACGTGTCAGGGCGGCTGCTGTTGCCTATCTGGTGGCAGCGGGTGTTCGTGAAGGGGATGTTGACAGCTATTGCACTGTTGGTCAGGCAGAGATTGCAGATGCAACCTTGGTCGGTTCCTTGCTATGGTCTTCAAAATGAACGCGCGCCCCGGCCATCACCTTGCGGAATTGAATGTCGGGCGTCTTTTGGCACCAACCGATGATCCGCTTGTGGCTGAGTTCATGGCGGCACTAGACCCTGTCAATGGTCTTGGCAAACGCATGCCGGGGTTTGTCTGGATGATGGAGGGCTCGGGTGCGCCGGGTACGGGCAATACCGAGGCCAAGATTGGTGGAGATCCTCAATATGTTTCCAACCTCACTGTATGGGAAAGCGTCGATACGCTGCAGGCCTTTGTCTACAACACCGTGCATCGTCAGTTTCTGGACCGGCGCGCGGCCTGGTTCGAGGTAATGGGGCCGATGCATTTCGTCATGTGGTGGGTGCCTGCCGGCCATCGCCCGAGCCTAGAAGAAGCCTTGGCAAAACTGGATCAGTTGCGGGTAGAGGGGGCCAGCGATGCGGCCTTTGATTGGGCTTGGGTCCAGCGGTCTTGGGGTGTGGCATGACGAGGCAACCTGTTGGGCATCAACTTGCAGAGCTGAATTTTGGCGAACTGCGTTACGATTGGGATGACCCAAGGGTTGCCGATTTTGTGGCAGGTCTGGATAAGGTGAACGCCCTGGCAGAGCGCAGCCCGGG
Source organism: Pseudorhodobacter antarcticus (assembly GCA_945897655.1). Taxonomy (GTDB): domain Bacteria; phylum Pseudomonadota; class Alphaproteobacteria; order Rhodobacterales; family Rhodobacteraceae; genus Stagnihabitans. The sequence goes on along the minus strand of CAMDHB010000194.1, from coordinate 1,918 downwards.
GTTTGTCTGGCGTCTGGCCGATGACGACATGAACAATGAACAGGTGACTGATGGTGGTGCCTTTGGTGGAAACCCACGTATGGCATCAACTCTGTCAGTCTGGGCCGATGCAGGCAGCTTGCGGCATTTTGTATGGAACACGGTCCATAAGCAGTTCTACGAAAATCGTGCGCAGTGGTATGATTCCATCGGAAATTCCAATCTGGTGATGTGGTGGATCCCTACTGGTCACCGGCCCTCTGTGGCAGAAGGGCTGGCCCGATTTGACATGCTGACCCAGCAGGGCCCAAGCGAAATGGCCTTTGGCTGGGACTGGTTTCAAGATGCCTCGGCGGCATCGGACGGACATGGGAAGGGTTGATCATGTGCTACGGCGGTCAGGAAGCGAAATACATGATGCGGGATATCGAAGAACGCATGAAAGGCGTTGCCTTCGTCGCCGATAAATCGGAGATACCGGGCGAAAAGTCGGCGGGCGGATTGGCTGTCTGGTTGCGGGCTTTGTTCGGGCGGAAACCTCGGAAGGACCTTGTGCATGGCTGACCTGAAAAAACTGCTGATCGACGGGATACTGGTCGAGGTTGACCCGGCGATGACCATCATTCAGGCAGCCGAAGTGGCCGGGGTCGAGATTCCGCGGTTCTGCTATCATGAGCGTCTGACGATTGCCGGGAACTGCCGCATGTGTCTGGTGGAGGTGGTGGGCGGGCCGCCCAAGCCTGCAGCGTCTTGCGCGATGCAGGTCAAGGATCTGCGCGGCGGGCCGAATGGTGAACCAGCTGTAGTGAAAACGAACACGCCGATGGTAAAAAGGGCCCGCGAAGGGGTGATGGAGTTCCTGCTGATCAACCACCCGCTGGATTGCCCGATCTGCGATCAGGGTGGCGAGTGTGACTTGCAAGATCAGGCTGTGGCGTATGGGGTGGATTTTTCGCGCTACCGCGAACCCAAACGCGCATCCGAGGACCTGAACCTGGGACCTCTGGTGGAAACCAAGATGACCCGCTGCATTTCTTGCACGCGCTGTGTCCGATTTACCTCCGAGGTCGCGGGGATCCTGCAGATGGGCCAAACCGGCCGGGGCGAGGATGCAGAGATCACCTCTTACCTGAACGCCACGCTGGATTCGAACCTGCAGGGCAACATCATTGACCTGTGCCCGGTCGGTGCGCTGACGTCCAAACCCTATGCCTTTACCGCCCGTCCGTGGGAATTGACCAAGACCGAGTCTATAGACGTGATGGATGCGCTGGGGTCAAACATCAGGATCGACACGAAAGGCCGCGAAGTGATGCGGATCATCCCGCGCAACCACGACGGCGTGAACGACGAGTGGATCAGCGACAAGACCCGCTTCATCTGGGACGGCCTGCGCCGTCAGCGGTTGGATACGCCCTATATCCGCGAGAATGGCAAACTGCGCAAAGCGGGCTGGGGCGAGGCTTTGGTCGCGGCTGCGGCTGCCATGAAGGGCAAGCGTGTTGCGGGTCTGGTGGGCGATCTGGTGCCAGTCGAGGCGGCCTATTCGCTAAAGGCGTTGGTCGAGGGTCTGGGCGGTCATGTCGAAAGCCGCACTGATGGTGCACGGCTGCCTGCCGGCAACCGAGGTGCCTATGTCGGGACGGCACGGATCGAAGATATCGACAGCGCCAAGATGATACTGCTTGTGGGCACCAATCCGCGTATCGAAGCGCCGGTGCTGAACGCCCGCATCCGCAAGGCTTGGACACAGGGCGCCCGCGTAGGGTTGATCGGAGCGCCGGTCGATTTGACCTATGATTATGACTATGTCGGTCCAGCCCGTGCCGATCTGGAAGCGCTGACGAATATCGACCATTCTGCAGTGCGCGAAGTGCCGACGGTTGTGATCGTCGGTCAGGGCGCCCTGAATGAGGCCGACGGTGCCGCCGTTCTGGCA
>CAMDHB010000193.1 GCA_945897655.1 Pseudorhodobacter antarcticus | reverse complement strand
GAGGGTTGGATGCTGGTCCGCGATCAATACGACGATGGCGGCATCTCGGGCGGCACGCTGGAACGTCCCGGCCTGAAGCGGCTGCTTGCCGACATCGAGGACGGGCTGGTCGACGTGGTGGTCGTCTACAAGATCGACCGCCTGTCCCGCTCGCTGATGGATTTCTCGAAGCTGGTCGAGGTGTTTGACCGCAATGGTGTGACCTTCGTTTCCGTCACTCAGTCGTTCAACACCACCACGTCAATGGGACGGCTGACGCTGAACATCCTGTTGTCCTTCGCCCAGTTCGAACGCGAGGTGACGGCGGAACGCATCCGCGACAAGGTTCGCGCCAGCCGGATGAAGGGCATGTGGATGGGCGGCTGTCCGCCCCTCGGGTATGAGGTGAAAAACCGGAAACTGGTCGAAAACTCCGTTGATGCAGCCCATGTCCGCTGGGTCTTTGCCCGGTTCATCGAGATCGGCTCCGGCACGGAACTGGCGCGAGAGCTGGCCGAGCGGGGCGTCACCACCAGCCGGGGCCACCGCATCGACAAGAAGTTCATCTATCGGATGCTGAACAACCGGGTCTACATCGGCGATGCCGTGCACAAGGGAACCAGCTATCCCGGCGAGCATGCAGCGATCATTGAGCGGGAGACGTGGGATGGGGCCCATGCCATCCTGACCGAGAGCCCGCGCAAGCGCGCTGCCAACACCCGAGCCGACACACCTGCACTGCTGAAAGGCCTTCTCTACGGCCCCGATGGTGCAGCGTTCTCACCGACCCACACTCGCAAGGGCGGACGGTTGTACCGCTACTACGTCAGCCAGACCGTTCTGAAGCACGGCGCGGGGTCGTGCCCCGTCAGCCGGGTCCCGGCAGGTGAAATCGAAGCTGCCGTAATCGATCAGCTGCGCACGGTGTTCCGCCAGCCCGAGATCGTTGCGGGCACGTGGAAAGCGGCAAAGGTACGATTCAGCGACATCACCGAAGCCGAGGCACGCGTCGCACTGATGGAACTTGACCCGCTCTGGGACGAGTTGTTCCCGGCCGAGCAGGCTCGCATCGTTGGGCTGTTGGTTGAGCGGATCGACATCGGGTTGGATGGCATGTCGCTCCAGCTGCGGGTCGACGGTCTGTCCAAGTTGGGGCGCGAAATGCGTGCCAAGGAGGCGGCATGAAGCTCATGACGCAGCCGTCACAGGTCGTCACGGTTCAGGTGCCGTTCCGAATCGTGAAGCGCGGCGGGCGCAAGGAGATGCAACTGCCCGCCGGCGCGCCGCGACAGTGCAAACCCGACAGCACGCTGGTCAAGGCGCTAGCCCGGGCCTTTCGCTGGAAACGGATGCTGGAAAGCGGGGAGTTCGACACCATCGCCGATTTGGCCGCGCAGGAGAAGATCGCACCGTCTTACGTGACGCGGGTCATGCGGCTGACGCTGCTGGCGCCGGAGATGGTGGAAGCGATCCTTGATGGGCGCGGTGAAACGCCAAGCTTGTCAAAAGTGCTGGAGCCTTTTCCAGTGGAGTGGGTAGAGCAGCCTATCCATCTTGGCTGATCGACACGAACGGCCCCTAAGCCGACGGTCGGCTTGCGTCCAATGAGGCGGCCTATGCGACAGGCGAGACCATTATTGGTAATGGTGGTCAGATCCTGCCAGAAAGCCTTGATGCGCTGGCACAAGATTAAAGCAACTTTGAAAAGTGGGGCTCCAACGCTGCAAGCGTCAGAGCAAGAGCAAGAGAGGCCGATAGAAGCGATGGGTTTATCCCGTTGGAAACAATCTCGAAGTGCAAAGACAGATCGCGCTCGAGACGTCCTGTCAGTTGGTTCTTGAAGACCGCGGCGATGGCAACCCGCGTCAAGGGCTCGCAAGGCTCGCAGAATGAATCGGTCTCGATCAGCTAACCCGCGAACACCGCCTCGCGTGCTTTAGTCAATTCCGATCTCCGTGCTTGCCATTAGCCACAGGATGGCCTCGCACCTTCCCAAGGTCGAGCGTTTTCGCCTCCCGAACCTGTTGGGTAAAGTCCGCTTCGGGCTCTGCGCGTCGATGGCGTGGCGCCAGGCACGAGGCTTGGCGACTGTACCGAATGTCTGCTCAGTCCGCGCTGCGCTCATCAATGCCGCTCTGCCGTCAGGCGGCTCTCCGCCGAGGCTGCAGTTCAGTTCGATTTCAGCGTCAGTTCACCACTCCACCGGCGCATGCACAGTTTGCTTCGTTGTTATGCCGACCTCGCGCAGGGTCGCCACCAAAGCCCAATCCCGAGCGGCCATCCCCGCTCTATTCTTGGGATCGGGTTGGTTTGGCACCGACAGATCAGATTGCCGGACGTGTCAAGAACTCCATCAGCCTGTCGCTGGCCTTGGTGGGAGTCAGTTCACCATAGTGCAGGTCATATCCCCAGCCGCTTGCGATTTCGCCGGGAAAAGGTTCGACCAGAAGGCCGCGGCGCAGGTGGACATCGGCCAGCGACGCAAGGGTGACAGCGCAGCCCAGACCAGCGATGGCCATTTCAAGGGCCACATTTGAACTGTCAGTCTTCAGCCCCTGAACCAGCGACAAATCCTGGATGTGATGGTGGCGGGCAAAGGCTTCCCATAGTTCTTGTCGGCCAAGGATATGGATAAGCCCCTTACGATGGACATCGGCAGGCGAGGTCATCGCATCGGGACCGGTCAGGAAGGCCGGGCGGCAGACCATGACCAGACGCTCCTCGCCCAGGCTTTGGCCGACAAGGGGCTGGCTGACATGGCGCGGGATGATGCGCAGATCGACAATCTGTTCGGTCGTCTCGGCCCAGATCGTGGCGTGGACGGTCACTTCGACCTCTGGGTTCTCGGCGCGGTAAGCGAACAGTCGAGGTGGCAACCAGTTGGTGGCAAGGCTGGCTGGGCAGGCAAGGGCCACCTCCTTACGGTGCCGCACGGTCTGGACCTGACCCGTCGCCACGTCGATTTGTGCCAGGGCGCGTTGCAGTGTTGGAAGATAGGCCGAGGCGACCTCGGTCAGGGTCAAGCTGCGCGGGGCACGGTAAAAGAGCGGGCGACCGATGAATTGTTCCAGCGCCCGCACATGGCCTGACACGGCGGCTTGGGTCATGCGCAGCTCTTCTGCAGCCTTGGTAAAGCTGAGGTGGCGGGCCGAAGCCTCGAACGAGCGGATATAGTTCAGGGGGGGAAGGTACTTCATCGCCGGTCTCCTGCACCCACAATAGCCAAAGCCCGCGCGGCGGGCCACAGGGAATGCCCCGGAATAACTTGGGTCTTGGCCCCCGTTTCCCTTTCGTGAATTTGCCAAGCCCAACGCCTAGTTTGTGGGCAAATCGAGGAGGCGGCGGATGCGGGAAGCACGGCGAGGGCGGCGGGACAAGGTGGGAAGCCATATCGCCCAATTGCCGTGGGAGGATGTGCGCAACCCCTATGCACCAATGCGGATGCTGTCTGAAGATCAAATGCAGGAATTGCACGACACCTCGATCCGCATTCTGAAAGAGCTGGGGATCAAGGTGATGGGGGCCAATGTGCGCGCCCTTTTCGCCAAGGCTGGGGCCCGAATCGACGGCGAAGGGGTCGTGCGGATCGATGAGACGCTGGTCGAAGCGGCTTTGGCAACTGTGCCGCGCCAGTTCACCCTGACTCCACGAAACCCGGCCAAGCGGGTTGTCATGGGGGACGATCATCTGGTGTTTGGGCTGGTCGCCGGCCCGCCCAATGTGCATGACCGAGTGAACGGGCGGCGGTCGGGCACTCTGGGCGACTATCAAAACTTCATCCGGCTGGCCCATTATTTCAACTGCATTCACATGATTGGCAATCAGGTGACCGCACCGCAGGAATTGCCCGCCAACAATCGGCATCTGGACACCTACCTTGCCAATGTGACCCTGTCGGACCTGACCTTTCACTGCACCGCCATCGGGCGTGGGCGGGCGTTGGATGGCATCTGCATGATGGCCATTTCGCGGGGGATCAGCCTCGAGGAGATGGCGCAGGACCCGGGGGTCATCACCATCATCTCAGTCAATTCTCCGCGTTTGCTGGACGATGCGATGGGCGATGGTCTGATCGCGATGGTCGAGCATGGTCAGCCGGTGACAATCACCCCATTTACCCTGATGGGTGCCATGACTCCGGTCAGCCTGCCTGCGGCCTTGGCCCAGCAGAATGCTGAGGCGTTGTTTGGCGTGGTGCTGACTCAGTTGGTGCGTCCCGGTGCGCCGGTGATGTATGGGGCCTTCACCTCGAATGTCGACATGCGGTCAGGGGCGCCGGCCTTTGGGACACCCGAAAACACCAAGGCCAATGTGATCGCCGGTCAATTGGCACGGCGCTATGGGTTGCCGTACCGGACCTCGAACGCGAATGCCTCGAATGCGGTGGATTTGCAGGCGGCTTACGAGACGTCGATGGCGACCTGGGGGGCGGTGATGGGCGGGGCGAACCTGATCTATCATGCTGCAGGGTGGCTGGAGGGAGGGCTGACGGCCAGCTATGAAAAGCTGATCCTGGACGTGGAAATCCTGCAGAACATGGTCGAGTTTCTGCGCCCCATGAAATGGGACGCTGACGAATTGGGTTTTGACGCCATCCGCGACGTGCCTGCGGGCGGCCATTTCTTTGGCGCGGCCCATACGATGGCGCGGTACGAGACGGCTTTCTACCAGCCAATGCTGTCGGATTGGCGGGGATACGAGAACTGGGCGCTTGCCGGGGCCAGAGAGGCGGGGCAACGTGCCACGGACCTGTGGCAGCAGGCGCTGGCGGAATATGAGGAACCGGCGATGGACCCTGCGCGCCGGGAGGAACTGGAAGCCTATGTCGCCAAGCGGCGGGAAGAGATCGGACATGACGACCCCTGAAGTGACGCTGAAATCCCATGCCCAGGCCGTTGTCATCGGCGGCGGGCTGGTGGGGTGTTCGATCCTGTACCATCTGACCAAGCTGGGCTGGACGGATGTGATACTGCAGGAGAGGTCAGAGCTGACCTCGGGCAGCACCTGGCATGCGGCGGCGAACATCCACGGGCTGCATGACAGCACCAACATCAGCCGTCTGCAGCATTATACGATGGGCCTGTACAAGGAGCTGGAGGCCGAGACGGGCCAGGGCTGCGGCATCTTCCAGCCCGGCAGCTTGTACCTGGCGCAGACCGAGGCGCGTGAGCATCAATTGCGCCTGCAGGCCGCCAAGGCGCGTTACTACGGGATGAATTTTCACGAGGTGAGCCGGGACGAGGCGGAACGGCTGCACCCGCTGGTCAACTTCGACGGCATTCGTTGCATCATGTATGAGCCCCAGGGCGGCAACGTCGACCCTTCGGGCGTGACCATGGCCTATGCGGCGGGCGCGCGGGCGCGGGGGGCGCAGATTCACCGCAATTGCCCGGTGACGGCGACAAGGCCGCAGCCGGATGGGTCGTGGATCGTGGAGACCCCCTTGGGCGAGGTTCACACGCAATGGGTGGTGAATGCGGCGGGCCTTTGGGCGCGGGAAGTGGCGGCGCTGGCGGGCATCACACTGCCGCTGATGCCGACCGAGCATCAGTATTTCGTCACCGAAACCATCCCCGCGATCGCGGCGATGGACCGCCGGTTGCCCTCGGTCGCCGACCGGGACGGGGAATATTACTTGCGGCAGGAAGGCAAGGGTCTTCTGGTCGGCGCCTATGAGCGCGACATGAAGTTCTGGGCGGAAGACGGCACGCCGCAGGGCTTTGGCCACGAACTTTTCGCCGATGACCTGGAGCGGATCGAGCCCAACATGATGCGGGCCATTACCCGGGTGCCGGTGGTGGGCGCGGCGGGGATCAAGCGGGTGATCAACGGGCCGATGATCTGGTCGCCGGATTCCAACGCCCTGTTCGGGCCGGTGCCGGAACTGCGGAATTACTTCTGCTGCAACGGGATCATTCCGGGATTCTCCCAGTCGGGCGGGCTTGGTCTTTTGTCGGCGGAATGGATCGTCGAGGGCGAGCCGAAACTTGACATGTTCGGCTGGGACCTTGCGCGCTATGGCGCCTGGGCGGGCAAGGCGTTCACCAAGGCGCGGGTGCGTGACCAGTATGCCAACCGCTTCAAGATCCACTTCCCTAACGAGGAACGTGAGGCGGGCCGTCCGGTGCGGGTGCGGCCTGTGTATGAGATGCAACAGGCCATGGGCGCGGTCTTCGGGCTGAACTATGGCTGGGAGCATCCCTTGTGGTTTGCCGCCGAGGGTGAGCCGCGCGAGGAGACCATCGGCTTTGACCGCCAGAACTGGTGGGGGCCCGTGGGCCGCGAGGCCAGGGCGCTGCGGGATCGGGCGGGGATCATCGATATCTCGAACTTTGCCCGCTATCGCATCACGGGGCCGGGGGCGAGGGATTGGCTGGACGCCTTGCTGGCGAACCGCATACCCTCGGTGCCCGGGCGGTCGTGCCTGGCGCCCCTGATCGGCCAAAGGGGCGGGATTGCGGGCGATTTCACCGTGACCTGCCTGGGCGAGGGTGATTATTTCATGGTGGGGTCCGGCATGGCCGAACGCTATCACAAGCGCTTCTTCGATGCGGTGCCGCTGCCTGCGGACACGACTTGGGAAAGCGTGACCAAAGCCATGGCGGGGTTCAACGTGGCGGGGCCGCAGGCGCGGGCGCTGCTGAGGAGGCTGACCAACGCGGACCTTTCAAATGAGGCCTTTCCCTTCATGCGCTCCGCCCGGATCGAGGTGGCGGGCGTGGACTGCATCGCGCTGCGGGTCAGCTTCACGGGCGATCTGGGCTGGGAGTTGCACTGCGCCGAGGGCGACCAGACGCGGCTTTACGAGGCGCTTCTGATGGCGGGCCGGGCGGTGGGGGCCGGGCCAGTGGGCAGCCGGGCGCTGATGAGCCTGCGGGTGGAAAAGGGCTATGGCTCCTGGGGGCGGGACTATTAGCCCGAATA
>CAMDHB010000192.1 GCA_945897655.1 Pseudorhodobacter antarcticus | reverse complement strand
CTTTTGTGCGCGGCGGGCGAGGACCCTGACCAGTATCTGCGCCGCATGGTCTTGCGCGGGTTTGTCGATGGCATGATCTTGTCGCACACCCTGCACGATGACCCGCGGATTGCGTTTCTGGCCAACCGGCAGTTGCCCTTTGTGACCCTGGGCCGGTCACAGACCGATGCCGGTCAGCCGTGGCTTGATATTGATTTCGGGGGGATTGGTCGGATCGCGGTGGAGCGTTTCGTGGCAAGGGGGCACCGGCGGATTGCGGTTTCCTTGCCGCTGGATGACATCAACCTTGGCCATATCCTGCATGACGCGGTGACCGTGACGATGTCGCGGCATGGGTTGGCGTTGCAGCCCGAGCATGTCTTCCGCTCTCAACCCGGCGAGGCGGGGGGGTATGAGGTGGCGCGCCAGATCTGCCGTCTGTCCCCCCGGCCCACGGCGATTGTGCTGAGTGACGAATCGCTGGCGCTGGGTCTGTATCGGGGCTTGATCGAGCAGGGGGTGATGCCGGGGCGCGATATTGCCGTGATCGGGCGCGACAGTCTGGCAGTGCGGTTTTTGGCACCCACGTTGACTCGCTTTGGCCAGAACCTGCGCGATCTGGGGATAGGCCTGGCCGAGGCGCTGTTGGCCACGATGCCCGCCTATGCCGAGATTTATGACATGGGCACGGTGCGCAAGGTCTGGCCGATGGTGTTGACCGAGGGAGAAAGCGACGGGTTCCGCCTTTAGTCCTCGTCCCCCGCGATCTGCGCCAAGACTGCACCTTTGCCCCGCCAGCGCAACAAGGGTGGAATCACAAGGGCGAGGAACGCCACAAACAGCAGTCCCGCCGCAAGGGGGGTGCTTACAAGGGTGGACCAGTCGCCTTGGGCAATCGACAGGGCGCGGCGCAATTGCTGTTCGGCCATTGGGCCCAGGATCAGGCCGACGACGACGGGGGCGATGGGATAGCCGTGCAGGCGCATCAGGTACCCCATGACGCCGAAAATCAGCAGCATGGATAATTCCACGGGCGAGGGGTTCAGGCCGATGGTGCCAAGGGTGGCGAACAGCAGGATGCCCGCGTAAAGCCACGGGCGCGGGATGGTCAACAGTTTGACCCAAAGCCGGATCAAGGGCAGGTTCAGCACCAGCAGCATGACATTGGCGATCAGCAGGCTGGAAATCAGGCCCCAGACCAGTTGGGGCGAGGTGGCGAACAGCAACGGCCCGGGTTGCAGGCCGAATTGTTGGAAGCCCGCCAGCATGATGGCGGCGGTGGCGGTGGTGGGCAGGCCAAGGGTCAGCAGGGGCACCAGGGTTCCGGCGGCGGCGGCGTTGTTGGCCGCCTCGGGGCCCGCGACGCCCTCGATCGCGCCGTGGCCGAATTCCTCGGGGTGTTTGGCAAAGCGCTTTTCGGCGCCGTAGGATAGGAAACTGGCGATGTCGGCCCCACCTGCGGGCATGGCACCGATGGGAAAGCCGATGGCGGTGCCGCGCAGCCAGGGCTTCCACGACCGGCGCCAGTCTTCCCGTGTCATGGCGACGGACCCGCGGATTGCGTGGATCTTTTCCTGCATCGCGGGGCCTTGGGCGGCGACGAACAGCGCTTCACCCACGGCGAACATGGCGACGGCAAGGGTCGTCACCTCGATCCCGTCCAGAAGTTGCGGCACGCCAAAGGACAGCCGGGCTTGTCCGGTTAGGCCATCAATCCCGACAATCGCCAAGGCGAGGCCGACGAAGAGCGAGGTCAGCCCCTTCATCGTGCTTTCGCCAAAGGCGGCGGAGACGGTGACAAAGGCCAGGATCATCAGGGCGAAATACTCGCGCGGGCCAAAGACCAGGGCCAGTTTCACGATATGGGGGGCGAGGAAGGCCAAGGCCAGCGTGGCCAGAAGCCCGGCCACAAAGGACCCGATGGCGGCGGTGGCCAAGGCGGGGCCACCGCGTCCGGCGCGGGCCATCTTGTTCCCCTCCAGCGCCGTGACGATTGACGCGCTTTCACCGGGGGTGTTGAGAAGGATCGAGGTGGTCGAGCCGCCATACATGCCGCCATAGTAGATGCCCGCGAACATGATCAGCGAACCGGCGGGGTCAAGGCCGTAGGTGACGGGCAGCAGCAAGGCCACGGTCAGTGCAGGCCCGATACCGGGCAGCACGCCGACTGTGGTGCCAAGGGTCACACCGATCAGGGCATAAAGCAGGATCATCGGGTCCAGCGCGGTGGCAAAGCCCTGCATCAGGAAATCGAATGTCGTCATGTCAGCCCCCGAAGATCAGGGTTTCCGGAAACCCGACAGGAAGGTTCAGCTTTAACAACTGGTCAAAGACGCCGAACACGGCGAGGGCAAAGGCCACACCAACCGGCAGGGTGAGCACGAAGTTGCGCTTGCCAAAGGCGGCGGCGGTGCAGGCGAAGAGGATGCCCGAGGCGATGGAAAACCCCAAAGGGTGCAGCAGGATCAGTTGCAGCGCGAGACCGGCCATGATGAACAGAACAGGGACGGGCTGTTGGCGGGCAATGCCCGTGGCCCCGTGGCGCAGGCCCTTGACCACATGGGCGGCGGCGAGGATCAGCAGGACCACGCCCACAAATACGGGGGCGGCGCCGGACCCGATGCCCGCATAACCGCCCTTGTCGGGGATCACCTGGCCTTGCCAGATCAGCAGTGCACCAAGGGCGGCCAGAACGGCCGCGATGATGAACGCCGCCCCATCGGGGCGACGTTCGGTTGAGGGGCGAAAACCGCTCATTGCACCAGGCCGATGTCCTTCAGGACGGCGGCGGTGGCTTCGATTTCCTTGGCAAGCTGGGCGTCAAAGTCGGCACCGGCCAGATAGGTGTTGGCCCAGCCCTTGGTTTCCAGCATGGCCTTCCAGCCCGCCGAGTTTGCCAGTGCGTCAATGTCGGCGGCAACGGCGGCCTTTTGTTCAGCCGACAGGCCCGGGGCGGCGGCAACCATGCGCCAGTTCTGCACGTTCACGTCATAGCCCGACTCCATCAGCGTCGGCGCATCGGTGCCCGCCCACTTTTCAGCGGTCGACACAGCCAGCATCCGCATGGTGCCAGCCTGAACCTGCGGCAGAAACTCGCCCACGCCGGAAATGCCCACGGTCACCTGATTGCCCAGAATGGCGGCCAAAGCCTCGCCACCGCCCGAGAAGGCGACGTAGTTGATCTTGGTCGGGTCAACGCCAGCGGCCTTGGCCAACAGGCCCACGGTGATGTGGTCAACACCGCCAGCCGAACCGCCAGCCCAAGAGACAGAACCCGGATCAGCCTTCATCATGTCAACCAGTTCACCGATGGTCTGGATGGGCGATGCGGCTGAGACGGCGATGCCGACAGCTTCGCCGGTCAGGCGGGCAATCGGGGTCACATTGGCCAGGGACACGGGAGAGGCGTTGGTCAGGATCGCGCCGACCATCACATAGCCGCCGACGATCAACTGGCCAGCATCGCCCGAGGTGGACGAGGCGAACTGTGCCAGACCCACGGTGCCACCGGCGCCGGGGACGTTTTGCACCTGAACCGAGGCCGAGATGCCTTCGGCCTGCAACACTTCCTGCATCGCGCGGGCCGTGCCATCCCAGCCGCCGCCGGGCGCCGCCGGGGCCATGATCATATAGTCAGCCGCCGAGGCGGGCAGGGCCAGGGCGGTGGCCAAGGCTGCGCCCAAAAGCGTGAATTTCATTCCGATTCTCCTCCCAAAGCATGGTATTCCATGCTGATTTCGCAAGGCGGCACCTCCTCGTGCCAGCCCTGCGGGGCAGATCAGCACAAATTCCTGTCAGAAAGCTGACATTGGCTATTGCGTCGCCAAAACCTCGCGCCACAGGCGCAGCAGGCGTTGGCGCTTGGCCTGATCGAGGTAAACCAGCACGCCGGGGCTGACCGGCACGGGGCGCAACTGGTCACCCAAGGCGGCCTGCATGGCGGCACCGCTGCCTGCGCCAGACACCTCCAGACTGACGGACGGCAGGCGCAGTTTTTCGGATAGCAGGGTCTGGCCCTCCGCGCTCATCAAGAACGCCAGAAAACGGCTGCCAAGGTCGGGGGAGGGGGTGGCGCGGGGCACCATCGCCACGCGGGAGACGACAACGGTGTAATCGCGCAGCAGGACAAAGCCGATGTCGGGGGCAAGGCGCGCCTGTTCGGCGGCGTAGGAGCCCAGGATGTTGTAGCCCAAGACCAGCCGCCCGTCGGCCACGCGGTCGATGATGTCTTGCGACGTGGGAAAGGTCTGCATCCCCGCCTTGCCCATTGCCCGCAAAAGCGACCAGATATCGGGGAAATGTTCGGCATCGCGGGCCACGAACAGATAGCCCACTGCCGAGCGTTCAATGTCATAGGTGCCGATCCGGCCTGTCAGGGTATCAGGGGCCGTGGCCAGCCAATCCAGCAGTTCCAGCCGCGACTGAGGGGGGCCAGCGGGGAAGCTGGGTTTGTGATAGACCAGAACCGCCGGTTCAAAGGTCAGCGCAAAGGCGGTGTCCTGCCATTTGGCCCAAGCGGGCCAATCGCGACCCTCGGGCACCGCAACCTCTTGGCCATAGCCGTCATTGGCCAGTTTCAGTTGCAGATCCATGCCGGAGGAGAACAGGAAATCTGCCGAAGGATGGCCTGCATTGGTTTCGGCAATCACCCGGGCGGCTATTTCGCTGGCCAGCAAATCCTCATACCGCACGGCCACATCGGGGTGGCTGGCCTGAAACGCCCAGATCAGGGGCGAGGCAAGGCGGCTGTCCAATGTGGAATAGATGACCATCTGTTGGGCAGATGGGCTGGGGGCCGGGTACTGCGTGGTTTCCGCCACCGCGGGGCCAGCCAGAACGGCCAAAGCAAACAGGGGTCCAAAGGTCAGGCGCATGGGGCAAAGCTTGCCTCAGACAGAAGCGGTTCACAACGGCGCAGATACCGCATAGCTTTCGCCCATGCGATTGCTGCTGGTCGAAGATGATCTGCCGCTGGCCGAGGCGTTGATGTCGCTTTTGGTCACGTCGGGCTATGCGGTGGACTGTGTGCATGACGGCGAGGCGGCGCGTGTTCTGGTGGCAGCGGAACAGTTCGATCTGATGATCCTGGACCTGAACCTGCCGGAACTGGACGGGCTGGCGGTGCTGCGCGCCATGCGGGCGCAAGGGAACCGGGCGGCGGTGATGATCCTGACCGCGCGGGGGGCGGCGGAGGACCGGGTGCGCGGGCTGGACCTGGGGGCCGATGATTACATGGCCAAACCCTTTGACGTGCGCGAGTTCGAGGCGCGGGTGCGGTCGCTGCTGCGCCGTCAGGCGGGGTTGCGGTCGTCCACGCTGGCCCTTGGGCAATTGTCGCTGGACCTGACCAGCCGGCAGTTTTCGGGCAACGGGCAGGTTCTGGACTTGCCGCCCCGCGAACGGGCCATACTGGAGTTGCTGTTGACCCGGGCGGGCAAGGTTGTGGCCAAGGAAGCGATCGTTCAATCGGTGACCTCGTTGGAGGACATCCTGTCCGACAATGCGATTGAACAATACATCTCGCGCCTGCGCCGCCGGTTGCATCCCTTGGGGTTGACGCTGCGGACGGTCAGGGGGATTGGCTATCTGCTAGAAAAACCAAGCGATCTGACATGAGGCCCTATTCGCTGCGGCGCAGGCTGTTGTTGTGGCTGTTGGTGGCGACGCTGGTGATGGGGCTGATTGCGCTGTTTGACACATGGCGCGAGGCGCTGCGCACGGCGCAAAGCGTGTCGGACCGGGTGCTGTTCGGGTCGGCGCTGGCGATTGCCGAGCGGGTCACGGTGGATGAGGCGGGCGGGTTGGAGGTGGATATTCCCTATTCATCGCTGGAAATGCTGACCTCGCCTGCGCAGGACAAGGTGTTTTACCGCGTCGATGGCCCGGTGGGCAGCTTTCTGACCGGGTACAGCGATTTGGCCGTGATTGCCGCGCCGCTGGGTGGAGTGGCCTTTGCGGATGGGGTGTTTGGGAATGTCGGCATCCGCAGCGCAACCCTGATGCGTGAGGTGTCGACGGGGGCGCAGTCGATCCCCTTTGCCGTGACGGTGGCCGAATCGACCCGGGCGCGGGCGGCGCTGGCGCGGGCTATCCTTGTGCGGTCGGCGCTCCGGTTGGCGGTGCTGGTGCTGGGGGTGGCCACGCTGGTCTGGATTGCCGTCACCGTGGCCCTGCGCCCGCTGGAGCGTTTGGGGGATGTGATTGCCGAACGCTCCCCCGACGACCTGCGCCCGGTGACTGCGGATACGCCCGAGGAGGTGGAACCGCTGGTCTTGGCGATCAACCAGTTCATGGAGCGGCTGAAAACCGCACTCGACGCCTTGCGCAACTTCACCGGCAACGCCAGCCATCAGTTGCGCACGCCTTTGGCCGTGGTGCGCACCCAGTTGACGCTGATCGACCGCAGCACGGGGCCGGATGACACCGCCGCCGCCAGTGACAAGGCCAACGCGGCGCTGGAGCGGGCGGAGCGTGTGTTGTCGCATCTGATGGTGCTGGCGCGGGTGGATGCCAGCCTTGGGGCGGCGACTTTGGTGCCGGTTGATTTGGTGGGGCTGGCCAAGGAGGTGACGTCGGAACTGGTGCCGGGGGCGATTGGGCACGGGATCGACCTGGGGTTTGAGGGGGCGGATGCTGCGGAAGTGGCGGCAGACCCGATCCTGCTGGCTGAACTGCTGCGCAACCTTCTGTCGAACTCCATCGCTTACGCCGGGCGGGGGGCCGTGGTGACGGTGCGGGTGCGTGGTTTGTCCGGCCAGACTGTGCTGGAGGTTGAGGATAATGGCCCCGGCCTGTCGCCCGAGCAAATGGCCGTGGCGGTGCAATCGCGGCGCGGTGCGGCGCGGGCGTTGCCGCATCTGGTGAAGGGCACGGCCAGCGGGATGGGCTTGGGGCTGGCCGTGGCCGTTGAGATTTCGGAACTGTTTGGCGCGCGGCTGCGGCT
>CAMDHB010000191.1 GCA_945897655.1 Pseudorhodobacter antarcticus | reverse complement strand
CCACGGGATGATCAGGGTCAGGACCCAGCCCTTTGGGTCCTCCATCAGCGGTTTGTAACCCAAGGGCGGGACCCACGAGAACATCCAGGTATCGTGAAAGCGGCTTTGGGTGATCAGGTTCATCACCTCGCCCAGCCAGTAGACCGGCATGGAAATGCCGATCAGGCCAAGGATCATCAGCAGTTTGTCGATCCATGTGTCGCGGTAGGCGGCGGCGAGGACGCCGATGATGATGGAGAACACGACCCAAAGAACAGCCGCGCCAAGGACGAGGGACAGGGTGACGGGGATGGTGTCCAGCACCGCTGGCACGACCTTCCAGCCGCGATTGACGAAGGAAGTGAGGTCGCCGGTGATGAAGATCTTCTCCATCATCGTCAGGTATTGGATGTAGAAGGGCTGGTCGAAACCGAAGGAGATGCGGACAGCCTCCAACACCTCCGGACTGGCATTGCGGCCGGCGATGCGGGCGGCGGGGTCGACGCCGGGGGTGCCAAAGAAGATCAGGAACACCAGCATCGAGATGCCAACCATCACAAAGACCATCTGGCCCAGACGTTGCAGGATGGCATAAATCATGAGGAGCGCCCCAGTTTGATCTTGGATTTGGGATCAAGCGCGTCGCGCAAGCCGTCGCCAAACACGTTCAGCGACAGGACCGAGATCACGATCATGATGCCTGGGGCAAGCGCCACGATGGGGCGGGAGTAGAGGAGCGATTGGCCGTCCTGGATGATGGTGCCCCAGCTTGCGTCAGGGGGTTGCACGCCGATGGACAGAAAGGACAGGGCGCTTTCGGTCAGCATGTTCAGCGCCATCATGATGGGGACGAAGACGATGAGGGTGGTGGAGATGTTGGGCAGGATATCCTTGAGCAGGATGCGGGAGGGTGGGGCACCAAGCCCGATGGCGGCCATGACGAAATCGGAATTCCGCAGCGACATGACCTGACCCCGGATGGGACGGGCGACATAGGGAATGTAGATCAGGCCGATGATGAAGATGGGCAGCCAGAGGGAGCCTGAGTCAATCTCAAACGGGCCGATGGTGATGCCTTGGGTGATCAGCACGATGGAAAGGGAGATGGCGAGGAGGTAGACGGGGAAGGCCCAGAGCACATCCAGAATCCGCGACAGCACCATATCCACCACGCCACCAAAGAACCCGGCAGCAAGGCCAAAGGCGGTGGCGAAGGTCAGGGTGAAGGTGGTGGCGGCGGCAGCGATGAAGATCGAGTTCAGGCCGCCATAAAGCAGGCGTGCCATCACATCGCGGCCCTGATTATCGGCCCCCAGAAAGTAGTTTCCGGGTTCCCATGTCGGGCCGATGGGGGTGTAGCCAAGGGCAAGGCCCGTTGTGGGCAGTTCCATCACGGGGCGCTGTTCGCCGCCGATGATGATGACGGCATCCAGGGTGGATTTGAAGGGCTGCACCCCGGCCCACCAGGCATAGACTGGGGCCATCAGGCAGCTGAACACGACAAGGCCAAAGACGGACAAGGCGAACAAGGCGGCCTTGTCGCGTTTCAGACGGTGAAATGCCGTGGCCCAGGGGCCACGGCTGATGTTGGGTTGAACGCTCACCAGATCACTGGACCCATGACTGGGTGATCATCCAGTAGAACTGCGAGTTGAACTGGAAGTTGCCCAGACGCTTGGACACAAAGTCGATCCGCTTGGGGGTGAACAGGGCCGCCATCGGTGCTGCATCGGTCACGGCCTTGTCGATATCGGCCCACATCAGGTCGGCGGCCGCAGGATCGGTCACGCCCAGCAGCAGCGCTTCGTCCATCTTGGCCTGAATGCCCTCATCACAGAAGCCTGCGATGTTGATCGACGAGTCCGAGCCGGGGGTGAAGGACGAACAGCCGAACAGGATGTTCAGGAAATCCGACGCGGCAGGATAGTCCTGATACCACTGGGTCAGCGAGATCTGGACGTTGTTGTTGGTGTTCTGGATATAGGTGAACTGGATATTGGGCGAGATCGGCTTGACCTCGGCCTCATAGCCGATCTCGGTCAGGACCGATTGCAGATAGGTGCCGATCGACTTGGATACGGTGGTATCTTCGGCGATGATGGTCACCTTTTGACCCTTGGTGCCGGATTCCTCGACGAGGGCCTTGGCCTTTTCAAGATCGGGGGCCGACCACTTTTCGCCTGGGTCCATGGTGTAGGGGCAGTAGGGCACGTGTCCGGGGAAGCCGGGGGGCAGGACCTGGCAGATCGGGCTGGCCAGAACCGGGCCGCCGAACAGGTTGACCATCGCGTTGCGGTCGATGGCATAGTTGACGGCTTGCCGCGCCAGAACATTGTCAAAGGGCGCTATGTTGGTGTTCATCGGCGCATACCACCAGGCGGTCAGCGTGGTGATGTTCACCTGATCGGCATAGGTCGTGCCAATTTCGCCCAAGCGGTCGGTCGGCGGCTGGTCAAACATCCAGTCAGCCTCGCCGTTCTGAACGGCGGTTACCTGCGCCTCATCCGTCATGCCGAAATCGTATTGCACGACGTCGGGGTAGCCATCGGGCTGGGCGTCCTCGCTCCAGACCTTGAAGTGGGGATTGCGTTCCAGCTTCATGCCGGTGTTGGGGTCGTAAGAGCTGATGTAGTAGGCGCCGGTGCCGGGTGCGGGCACGGTGCCAAGGTCAGAGGCGGGCGTGTCGGCGGGCAGGATGGCCGCATGGGGCAGTGCCAGCTTGTCAAAGAATTCGGCATCGGGGCGCGTGAGGTTGATGGTGACGGTGCCAGCCGCTTCATCGCCGATCACGCCGCCTTCAAGGGTGCAGGTCGCGGCGTCAGCAAGGCATTTGTCAGCGCCGACGATGACGGAATAGAACCCGCCTGCGGTGGGGCTGGACACCTTGAAGATGCGCTGCAACGAGGCCACGACATCCTTGACGCCCATTTCCTGACCGTTCGAGAACATGATGCCCTTGCGGATCTTGAAGGTGTAGGTCTTGCCGTCATTGGTCGGCTCGGGGATCGCCTCGGCCAGGTTCGGGACCTTGGTGAAGCCTTCAGCACCGGCGGCCTTTTTGAAGCCGACAAGGCCGTCGTACAGGCTTTGGTAGACCTGCCAGTATTGCAGGGTATAGTTGATATGGGGGTCCACGGTGCCCCCGGCCGAGCGGGCGACCAGACGCATGGTGCCGCCGCGATGTTCGGCTTGGTATTCGGCCAGAGCCGGGGTCAAGCCCAGAAGGCTGGCCGCGGCTGTGGCAAACAGAAGTTTCTTCATTGCAGTCTCCCCGTTTTGTTAGTCGTTCGCGTTCAGAAAGCCGCCGACCACGCCCATGCAGAAGGCGGTTTCCTCGACATGAGGCATGTGGCTGCTGTCTTCAAAAATCATCCAGGCAGACCCTTTGATCAGGTCTTTGTAGGGTTGCACGGTGGCCGGCGTCGCCTCGTCATGACGGCCGGACACCAGAAGGGTCGGCACGTTGGCCTTGTGCAGGTCTGGCGTGATGTCCCAGTGTTTGAGAGTGCCCACCACGAAGAATTCGTTGGGCCCGTTCATGGTGTGATAGACCGTCGGGTCGGCGGCAAGCTGGGTGAAGCTGGCGACAACCTCGGGCGGGTTCGGGATCACGCGGCAGACATGGCGGGCATAGACCCAGTCGGTGGCGGCCTTGTAGGCGGGGTTGTCATAGTCGGCTGAGGCTTCGTACTTATTCAGCGCGTCCTGAATGTCCTGAGGCATTTCCGACCGCTGGCGCATCGCCTCGGACGTCCACAGCGCCATTGAGGCGGGTGAGTTGGCAATCGTCAGCGATTTCAACCCCGTGGGGTGGCGCACCGCGTATTCTGCCCCCAGCATTCCGCCCCAGCTTTGCCCCAGAACGTGAAAGCCTGCGCGAATGCCAAGATGGTCGATCAGGTTTTCCAACTCGTCCACAAACAGTTGCGGGGTCCAGAAATCGACGGGCGCATTCGGCAGGTGGGTCGAGTTGCCACAGCCCAACTGGTCATAATGGATCACGGCGCGGCCATCATTTGCCAGCAGCTTGTAGCTGTCGATATAGTTGTGCCCCGCCCCCGGGCCGCCATGCAAAAGGACGATCGGGGTCTTGCCGGTGCCAAGGTCGCCGGTGACCCGGTACCACGTTTCATGCCCGCGAAAAGTGGCGCGGCCCTCTGTCTGCTTCATCACGACTCCCCTGGTCCTTTGAGCTTAAAGGTTCCTTTAGTTTCGCGGTAGTCAACAAGATTCACGCTGAGTAGCTGCGAATTGTCGGACATTCCGGGCAGGGTGCCGCTTATTCGAACACGACCCTAGGGAAGTAGAAACTGACGACCCAATTCGGCATGTCGACGATTTCGGAAATCCTGAGGTCCCCGCAGGTCGAACACAGCATATAGGCCTCGACCGGCGACAGGCCGCGGGTGGCGGAGAGGTGGTCGATCATGGCCGAGACGGCATCGCGGGCGCCGGACATGAGGTCGGGGCCGATGCCGGTGGTGACCTCATACCCCTTTGCGTCCAGATGGTTGGTGACGGGCCCCGGAGTGGTGAAGCGGGGGGTTTTCAGGTTCGCGCCCTTGATCAGGTCAAGGGTCAGAACCACGTCCATCGGGCTTTCGATGGCGGTGCCGCAAACCTCGCCGTCGCCTTGGGCGGCGTGGGTGTCACCCACCGAGAAGAGGGCGCCTGCAACCTCGATCGGCAGGTAAAGGGTTGTTCCGGCGGCCAGATCGCGGATGTCCAAGTTGCCGCCGACGCGCCGGGGCGGCACGACGGAATGAAGGCCGGGGGCGGCTGGCGCACAGCCGATGGTCCCGGCAAAGGGTTTCAGCGGCACGCGGGCGTGGGCGCCATAAAGGGCGGGGGCAAGGGTGGCGGGGTCATAGGACCAAATGTTCAGGGCGGGCGTGGTGAACTGATCGGCCAAGAGGCCAAAGCCCGGGATGTTGGCCGTCCAGCCCCATCCTGACGGGGCAAAGCTGTCAATCGTCACCTTCAGCGCGTCACCTGGCATAGCGCCTTCGACAAAGATCGGGCCGGACACCGGGTTGACCTTGCCGAAATCGAGTGTGCTCACGTCCGCAACGCTAGAGGTCCGGCTGAACTGCCCGGCCGAGGAATCCTGACAGTGGAACAGGATCTTGGACCCTGGTTCGGCCCGCACGGCGGGGGGCAGGCTGTTGTCCCAGCCGAAATGGTGCTGCGCGCCGTGGATGGTGTAGTTGCAGTCCTTGCACATGGCGGACATGTCCCGGTTTGTTGATTCTTTGGATCAGCTTAGCGCAGCTGGTTGGGGAGGGGCCAGTTGCAACCGACATTCCGGACTGACAGACAACTTGATGTCAATATCGCCCCACTTCGCCCATCGGCCAAGGAATCCCCGGACGGGACCAGTCTGGGCTGCGAACTGGACGCACCGGGCTGGCAGGGTCACCTGTTTCATTACGGCCGGCAGGTCTGTCGTCCGGCTTATGTTTGAGCGCTGCCGCCGCTCACCCCTTCAGCGCCATGACCTGTGGGCCCTCGGTTGGCGTGAGGTCACCGATCGACACCGCTTCCAGCACAGCCCCAGCGGCCTGTGCGGCGTCTTGGGCAGGCCCCATCTTTGGCATTGGGAACTGGACGGGGCTGTCTTGCGGGGTGGAGCGATCCGGTCAAGGCAAAGCCGCATGGCGAGCGGACTATGCCGGAACTTGTGAGGTCGTATGTCAAGCGTCGTCAACCCGAAGAAGAGTGCAACATACTATTAATGAAAGGCTATTTACGCTTTTTCTTACAAGAGAGTTGCGGCGCTTGTGACAACGATCTGTTTCTTGTCCCTGATTTGCACTCAGGGGATGACCGGTTCAAGACGTGCTGGGGGCACCAGATTCCTTGCCGGGTGAAGCGGGTGGCGTTTGGAAATCCTGTGACCGGAAGGGTTTGCGGCGTCTGGTGGGTTCTTGGATATGGGCATGTCAGGACAAGGGCCGAAGCGGCCAGTTGCGCGGGGTTTGATGTCGGTGGGCTGGCAGGGGTTTGGCAGGTCAAGTTAGGTTGTGCGTGGGATTGTGCTGCCGCATAGTGACGGGCAGGGGAAACGGAGGATGTGATCCTGATGCGCGCTATTGTCTTTGATCCGCCGGGGGCTGTGACGAAGGGTCCGCTGTTGCGCGAGGTGCCGGAACCGGTGGCCTTGGCGGGGCAGGTCCTGATCCGGGTGCACCGGGCGGGGCTGAATTATGCCGATTTGATGATGCGGCGCGGGATCTATCCGCATCCGAAGGGCTATCCTTTGGTTGCCGGGCTGGAACTGGCCGGGGTTGTGGTGGCTTGTGGTGAGGGTGTCACCGACTATGCCCCGGGTGACCGGGTTGCGGGGTTTTCCGAAGGTGCGGGCGGGTTTGCCGAATTCTGTGTGGTTCCTGAGGAGCGGTTGATCCGGCTGCCGGATGCGATGAGCCTGGACACGGGGGCGGCGTTCTACATCCAGTCGCTGACGGCGTGGCATTTGCTGCACACGGTCAGCCAGACTGCGCCGGGGGACACATTGCTGATCCATGCCATTGGCGGCGGGGTGGGGTTGCAACTGACCCAACTGGCCAAGATGGCGGGGGCCGTGGTGATTGGTACGGTTGGGACGGCAGGCAAGGAAGCGCAGGCGCTGGCCTTTGGCGCGGACCGGGTGGTTAACCGGGGGACGGAGGATTTCGTCAGCGTTTGCCGCGAGATGACCAGTGGGTCGGGGGTAGACAAGGTGATTGATTCCACTGGGGCCACCATCCTTGACCGGTCTTTTGACTGCATGCGCCGTCTTGGCCATGTGGTCAGCTATGGCGAAGCTGAGGGCAGGCCCCTGCCGAACCTTTGGGAGCGGTTGGTGCAAAAGTCGCTGACCTTTACCCGGTTGCACGTGGGCCATCTGGACAATCGCAGTGCGGCCTGGCTGCAGGGGGTGGATGCCGTTGTGGGGGCGATCATGG
>CAMDHB010000190.1 GCA_945897655.1 Pseudorhodobacter antarcticus | reverse complement strand
ATGAATGGCGATGCAATGACCGATCCGCTGTCCCTGACCCTTGCCGCGCTGGCGGATCCGACCCGACGGGCCATGCTGTTGCGTCTGTCGCAGGGGGTGGCGACGGTCAGCGATCTGGCAGCGCCTTTTGCGCTGAGCCAGCCTGCGATATCCAAGCATATCAAGGTGCTGGAGCGGGCGGGCCTGGTGTCGCGCAGCAAGGCGGCGCAGTTTCGGCCCTGTCGGCTGGAGCGGGCGCCTTTGGCGCAATTGACGGATTTCATGGACCATTTCCGTCAGGTGACGGAAGGACACTTGGACCAGTTGGCAACCTGTCTTGACACTTTGCAATCCACAGGAGACCCAAAATGACCACCGCCCCCCTGACCGTATCGCGCGTCTTCAAGGCCCCGCTGGACCTTGTCTGGCGCGTCCAGACCGAGCCTGCACATATGGCGAAATGGTTGAGCCCGGAGAACCCCGACGCCTTCCTGTCCCGCATGGATTTCCGCGAGGGGGGCACGCATTTTTATGGTAGCCCGATGCCGGACGGGTCGGTGATGTATGGCGTGGTGACCTACCGCGAGATCGTGCCTATGGCGCGGATCGTGCATGTCCAGTCTTTTGCTGATGCCGATGGGAATATTGTGGCGCATCCGATGGCCCCGACCTGGCCGCGCGAAATGCTGGCGACGACGACTTATGAGGATCTGGGCGATGGCACGACGCGGCTGTCGGTGACCTGGGTGCCGCTGAACGCAAGCGAGGTTGAAGAGGCCACATTTGACGGGGCACGGGCAGGTATGCAGGGTGGCTGGGATCATCAGTTCGGCCAGATCGAGGGGTATCTGGCGGGGCTTTAGGCCGCCCATCTGGGAACCCTCAGAGGCGTCCGCGCTGACGGCATGGGAATTCGGGCTGATCCGGAAACGCACCGCGTTTCCCCGCCCGATGCAACGGCGGTTCAGGTGGACTGGTTCAGAATGCGCGACAGAGCACAGCGCCCTCCCCTCGGGGGTCGGGCGCTGGCCGGAGGCTTTGGGCACCCGTCCGTTAGGTTGACAGGGTATCGAGTGGCCTGCGGCCAGGGCCTTGGCCAAGGACATGTCGCTGGGTTCGGGCGGAAAAGAAAACGCACTGCGTTTTCCCGTCCGATGCGACATCGGTTCAGTTGGGCTGGTTCAACCCGCACGACAGAGGCCAGAGCCCGACCTGGAGGGCGAGAAGCGCCCTCCTTTCGGAGGTCGGGCGCTGGCCGGGGGCTTGGGGCCCCCGTCCGTTGGGTTGCCATTGTATCGCGTGGCCTGCGGCTAGGGCCTTGGCCAAGGACATGTCGCCGGGTTTGGGCGGAAAAGAAAACGTACTGCGTTTTCCCGTCCGCTGCGTCCAAGCCTCAGATGGACCGGTTCCGCCAAACCGTCAGAGAACAGCGCCCGACCTGAAGGGCGAGAAGCGCCCTCCTTTCGGAGGTCGGGCGCTGGCCGGGGGCGTGGGGCCCCCGTCCGTTGGGTTGCCAGTGTATCGCGTGGCCTGCGGCTAGGGCCTTGGCCAAGGACATGTCGCCGGGTTTGGGCGGAAAAGAAAACGCACCGCGTTTCCCCGCCCGCTGCGACATCGGTTCATGTGGACTGTTTCAGACTGCGCTGGCCGGGGGCTATGGGGCCCATCGAGATGGGTTGACGGGGTGTTGCGTGGCCTTTGGCTAGGGCCTTGGCCAAGGAGGCGGGGGAAGCAGCACACGCGTGCGAAACCATTTTGGTGTCGGAGCCTCACGTCCCCCGCGGTTTTGCCTTCAGCGTGGGTTCCGCCTCGGTCGGGTCTTCGGGCCAAGGGTGGCGGGGGTATTGGCCGCGCATGTCCTTGCGGACATCGGCATAGGAGGATTTCCAGAAGCCCGGAACATCCATCGTGACCTGAATGGTCTTTTGCCCGGGGGACAGCAGGGTGACGCGCAGGGGCAGGCGACCGGCGCCGACCACGGGGTGGGTGGTGACGCCGAACATCTCTTGCAGGCGAACCTCGATGCCGGGGCGGGCGTCGTCATAGTCGATGGGGATGCGGCGATCGAGGGGCGTGGTGAAATGGGCGGGGACGAGGCGGTCAAGGTCGGCTTGTTGGTCCCAGGTGAGGAGGGATTTCAACGCCTCGGTCAGATCGAGGGATTTGAGGTCGGCCTCGGTGCGGATGCGGGTCAGGTAGGGCAGGACCCAGGCCGGGTCCGCCAGGAGGGCAGTATCGGTCACTTCGGGCCAGCCAGTGCTGCGGGCGAGCGCGATGCGGGCGCGGAGGCGGCGGGCGGAGTGGGTCCAATAGAGGCCCGTCTGACGCAGGCCCTCGACGGCGGCGCGGGCGATGGCGTCGGGCGGGGCGTCCCAGGGGCGGTCATCGAGCACGAGGGCGCCAAAGCATTCCTGACGGCGCGACAGGATGCGGCCTTCGCGTTTGGACCAGTCGCAGATGTCGCGCCACAGGATCTGATCGGCGTAAAGGCCGCGCAGTTCGGGTTCGCTGAGGGCGATGGCCTGCCGGACAGTCGCCTCACGCGCGTCGCCGTCCAGATCGGTGGCGACGATCAGACGGGCGCTGGCCAAGGGGGTGCCGGGGGGCATGGCGGCCCCCTTGCCGCCCGACAGCACCCAGCGCGGTGCATCGCCCTTGCGGCGCAGGCCGATGCGGTCGGGGTAGGCGAGGGCGGCCATTTCGGCGGGGCTGCGGATGGGGCCCTTGGGGCTGCGCGACAGGCGGCGTGCCTCGTCCTTGATCCGTTCGATGATGGGGCGGTTCAGCGGCCAGGGGTGGTCGCCTTCAAATCGGCGGGGGTCGGCGATGGCGGCAAGGCGCAGGGGCAGGTCGGGGGGGGGCGCCGCGCAGGGGGTCGCGTTCGGCCAGAAGGGCGGCGAAGGTTGCGGCACCTTGGCCCGAAAGGGCGAGCATATGGGCGAGGCGCGGATGCAGGGGCAGGGCCGCCAGCGTGCGGCCGTGGTCGGTGATGCGGTCCTCCTTCAGCGCGCCAAGGCCGGTCAGGAGGGCGCGCGCCTCGGCCATCGGGCCGGGTGGCGGTGGTGTCAGGAAGGGCAGGTCGGTGCCGCCCCAAAGGGCAAGTTCAAGGGCAAGGCCGGTCAGATCGGCGGCCTCGATTTCAGCGGGGGGATAGGGGGCAAGGCCGCCCTCCTCGCCCCTTGTCCACAGGCGGTAGCAGGTGCCGGGGGCAACCCGGCCCGCGCGGCCCCGGCGCTGTTCCGCCTCGGCCCGGGTCACCCGTTCGGTCACAAGGCGCGACATGCCGGAATTGGGGTCGAACCGGGCGCGGCGGCTTTGGCCGCCATCGACGACCACGGTGATGTCGGGCAGGGTCAGGCTGGTTTCAGCGATGGAGGTGGCAAGGACCACGCGCCGCCCCTCGACCGGGCCAAGAGCGGCACGCTGGGCGGCGAATTCCATTGCGCCGACGAGGGGGAGGACGGTGCAGCCGGGCACGTTGGTCAGCATCGATGCGACCCGGCGGATTTCGCCTTCGCCGGGCAGGAAGGCGAGGAGGCCACCGTGGGGGATATCCTCCAGCGCCTGACGGATCAGGCCGGCCATTGCCGCCTCGAACCGCTGGGAGGGGTCGATGGGGCGGGGGAGCCAGCGGGTTTCAACAGGAAAGGCGCGGCCGGCGGAGGTGACGAGGGGGGCGTCGCCCATCAGGGCGGCGACGGGGGCGGCGTCCAGCGTGGCGGACATCACGATCAGGGCGAGGTCGGGGCGCAGGGCGGCGCGGATTTCAAGGGCGAGGGCCAGGCCAAGGTCGGCGTTCAGGCTGCGTTCGTGAAACTCGTCAAAGATCAGGCAGCCGATGCCGGGCAGGTCGGGGTCGGATTGGATCATCCGGGTCAGGATGCCTTCGGTGACCACCTCTATCCTTGTCTGTGCGGAGACTTTCGCCTCACCACGGATGCGGTAGCCGACGGTTTGGCCTAAGGGTTCGCCCAAGGTGCTGGCCATGCGTTCGGCGGCGGCGCGGGCGGCCAGGCGGCGGGGTTCCAGCATCACGATGCGGCCTGTGATCAGGCCGGAGGTGAGGAGGTCAAGGGGCACACGGGTGGTTTTGCCTGCGCCGGGCGGGGCCTGCAGGACGGCCATGCCGTGGGCGGCAATGGCGGCGCGCAGGGCGGGGAGGGCGTCGTCGATGGGAAGGGGCTCAGACATGGGCGGTTTATCGCTGGAACGGGGGGCAAAGCCAAGCGGGGTGATCTCGCGGAGCGCTGGCGCGCGTCATCTTTGCCTCGCCTGCGGGGCGTTGCCCCTTGTCTCAGGCGGGGTGCTGGGCGCATGTTGGGGTTTGAATGTGAAAAGGATTTTTGGCCATGACCGTCACCGCCCGCACCATCGTTCTGGCCGCAAGGCCGGTTGGCAAACCAAAGCCTAGCGATTTCCGGATGGAAAGCGCCCCTTTGCACGACCCCGGGCCGGGGGAGGTTTTGTTGCAGGTGCTGTGGCTGACGCTGGACCCCTATATGCGGGGGCGGATGTCGGAGGGGCCGTCCTATGCGGCGGCGACGGAGTTGGGGAAGTCCCTGCCGACCGAGGCGGTGGCGCGGGTTTTGGTGTCAATGGATCCGGGCTTTCAGGTGGGGGATGTGGTGGCGGTGCATGATCTGTGGCGGGACCACATGATCCGCAAGGGCAGCGAGTTGCGCAAGTTGGATCCCTTGGCCGCGCCGGTGCAGACGGCGCTGGGGGTGATGGGGATGCCGGGGATGACGGCCTATACCGGGCTGAAGCATATCGGCAAACCGAAGGCGGGGGAGACGGTTGTGGTCGGTGCCGCCTCGGGCGCTGTCGGCGCTTTGGTCGGGCAGATTGCGCGGATAGGCGGGGCACGGGCGGTTGGGTTGGCGGGGGGTGCGGAGAAATGCGCCTATGTGGTCAATGAGTTGGGCTTTGACGCCTGCATTGACCGCAACGCGCCCGATATGGCTGCGCAACTGGCGGCGGCTTGCCCCAAGGGGGTGGATGTGTATTTCGAACTGACGGGCGGGGCGATTTTTGACGCGGTGCTGCCGCTGCTCAACCCATTCGCCCGGGTGCCGGTCTGCGGCACGATTGCGACCTATAACGCCACCAGCCTGCCGGACGGGCCGGACCGCACGCCGCTGCTGCTGCGGTCGATCCTGACCAAAAGCCTGACGTTTCGCGGGTTTATCGTGGGTGAATTCTGGGGCGATGCGCCGGAGTTTTACAAGGCGATGGCGGGATGGCTGGCAGAGGGCCGGGTGAAGTACCGTGAGGATGTGACGGATGGTTTGGACCGGATGGTCGAGACGTTCATTGGGATGCTGGAGGGGCGGAATTTCGGCAAGACGTTGATTAGGGTGGCGGAGTAGGGGCGGATTGGGGGGCTGGGACCATCAATCTTGGGTGAAGGTCGCAATGGCAGGCTTGATGGCGTTGCGCGCAGCCCATTCAACCTGACGGGTCACGCAAGGAAACAGATGAATGAGCGCGGTCAGGTTGAGGATTGTTTGTGGCGGTGAGGTTATGGCCAGCATCACCTGCGATGGCAGCCACGGCGGCCAAGCGGACTACTATTCAGTCGTTTTCGTCAAAGGTTTCATCGATTTCCAGAAGATCTATGGCGTTGACCCAGTGCAATCCTTCACGCTGGGCTGGGACCTTATCAACGATTTGACGACGGACATGCGGGTTGGGGAGGAAGGCCCTGACCCCTGCGATGGCGCGTCCTGGCGAATTGAGAACTTCTGACAGAAACGCCACCGCGACCCGGGCTATTGCGCAGTGGGATCAAAGCCCTGCAGCCAAGGGGGTATCTCGTCTTAACGCCCCAACAGCCGAAGAAACTCCGCCGCAGCAGCGTCTGGCGGCAGGTCGCCTGCGGCCACGCGGTCGCCGAAGCTGGTCATCAGGCCACGGGTTGGTTCGCGGGTCAGGGCGGAGAGGAGGCCTTGGCGGACTTCGTCGGTGAACCAGTGGCGGGCCTGTTCGGCGCGGGTCTTGTCCCAGTGGCCCGAGGTTTTGCGGGCCTGGACGAGGGTCTGGATATGGTCCCAGGCGGGGGCCAGGCCGGTGCCGTCATGGGCAGAGACGGTCATGGCGAGGGGGAAGCCACCCGGGTCTTGCGGGCGGTGGCGCAGGAGGCGGAGCGCTCCGGCATAGTCGGCACAGGTGCGCATGGCGGCGGGTTTGAGGTCACCATCGGCCTTGTTCACCAGAATAAGGTCGGCCATTTCCATGATGCCGCGTTTGACGCCCTGCAGTTCATCGCCGCCGGCGGGGGCCATCAGCAGCAGGAACACGTCACACAGGGCGGCCACCACGGTTTCGGACTGGCCCACACCGACGGTTTCGATCAGGACGATGTCGAAGCCGGAAGCCTCGCACAGCGCCACAGCGTCACGCGTGCGGCGGGCGACGCCGCCGAGTTCAAGGCGGGCGGGCGAGGGGCGGATGAAGGCGAGGGGGTCGCGGGAGAGGCGTTCCATCCGGGTCTTGTCGCCCAGGATCGACCCGCCGGAGCGGGCGGAGGAGGGGTCCACGGCAAGGACGGCGACGCGCAGGCCGAGGGCGGTGAGGAGGAGGCCAAACGCCTCGATGAACGTCGATTTGCCGACGCCGGGGGTGCCGGACAGGCCGATGCGCAGGGACTGGCGGCGGGTGCCGAGGTGGGAGAGGAGGGCGAGGGATTGGGCGCGGTGGTCGGCGCGGGCGCTTTCGACCAGGGTGATGGCGCGGGCAAGGGCGCGGCGGTCGCCCGACAGCAGGGCTTGGGCGGTTTCGGCTAGATCCATGTCAAACCGCAGGCAGGATGTTGCATCAGGCTATGTCGGTGTAGCATCATCCATCCCGCTGGCCGCACATGGCCCCTTGTCGCAAGTCTTGGGGCGGTTGGAAAGGGGGCGCTTCCCTTGCAGGATGCGCGGCTTTTCGCGGGTGAATCGCTTGTCGCGGGTTGGATTTG
>CAMDHB010000189.1 GCA_945897655.1 Pseudorhodobacter antarcticus | reverse complement strand
GCGTGGAGACACGCACCCCATTTTCTTATGCGGCGGCCATGCCGGGGCGGTTCAGGCGGCGGTCGGTTTGGTCGTCGGCCACGGCGGCCACGCGGTCGCGCAGGTCTTGCTGGTCGGCGGAGAGGAGGGCGATGCGCTCGGCCAGGGCTTGAGGGGAGGGCGGGGCCTCTTCCTCGTCCTTTTGGCCGATGAAGCGGCTGAAGAGTTTGCCGAGGTAATAGCTGATGTCGTCCATGATCAGATAGAAGGACGGCACCACGATCAGTGACAGCACGGTGGACACGATGATGCCGCCGATCACGGCTGTGGCCATGGGCGCGCGGAACGAGCCGCCTTCACCGACGCCAAGGGCCGAGGGCAGCATGCCTGCGGACATGGCGATGGAGGTCATCACGATGGGTTGGGCGCGTTTGTGACCAGCCTCGACCACCGATTTGATGCGGTCCATGCCGTGGGCGCGCATTTCGATGGCGAAGTCGACCAGAAGGATGGCGTTCTTGGTCACGATGCCCATCAGCATCAGGATGCCGATCAGCACGGGCATCGACAGGGCCGAGCCGGTAAAGATCAGCGCCGCCGCCACGCCGCCGATGGCGAGGGGTAGGGAGGCGAGGATGGTGAAGGGCTGGATGACCGAGCGAAAGAGGAGGATCAGCACGGCCAGGACGAGGAGGAGGCCCAGCAGCATGGCGTTGCCGAAGGAGGCGAACAACTCGCCCTGAACCTCGGCATCGCCCGACTCCACCACGCGGGCCCCTGCGGGCAGGGGGGTGGCGTCGAGGATTTCCTTGAACCGGGCGGTGGCGGTGCCAAGGGCGACGCCGACGGGCAGGTTCGCGCCAATCTCGGCCTGCCGTTCGCGGTTCAGGCGTTTGACGGTCGAGGGGCCTTCGGACAGGGTGATGTCGGCCACGGCGGACAGGGGCACGGTGCCGCCTGCGTTGGTGGCGACCTTGAGGTTGGCGATGCGGCCGATGTCTTCGCGGGTCGCATCGTTCAGGCGGATGCGGATCGGGATTTGCCGGCCATCGAGCGAGACTTTGGCCAGGGCCGCGTCATAGTCGCCGATGGTGGCCACGCGCAGGACGGCGGCAATGGCTTGGGTCGAGACGCCAAGGCGGGCGGCTTCTTCGGCGCGGGGGCGGATCTGGATTTCGGGGCGGGGCAGGGCGCCTTCGGCGGCGACGTTGGCGAGGAGCGGGTCACCGCGCAGAGCCTCTTCCAGCGCGGCCACGGCACCGGTCAGGGCGGCGTCATTGGGGGCGAGGACGTTGAAGGTGATGTCCTTGGCACCGCGGTCGTTCAGTTTGATCGCGCGGATGTCGGGGACGTCCTTGATCCGGGCAAAGATTTCAGCCTCAATCTCGGGCTGGGTCACGGTGCGGCCCTTGTTTTCAACCTTTGGCACGATCCAGCCGACGACAGGGATCGTGCGGGCGGCGTCGGTGAGTTTGAGGAGAAGGCCGTGATCCAGCTTGTCCAAGAGGACGGTCACGGTGGCGCGGCGGATGTCGCGTTCGCCGGTGGGTGAGGAGCCGCCGAGGATGAAGACCTGATCAACCCATTCGATGTCCTTGATGCGGTCATGAATCTCGGCTGCGGCCACGTCGGTTTGTTCCAGCGTCGTGCCGGGCGGCAGTTCGACGGAAATCGAGATGCGGCCTGAGTCATCCGGCGGGATGAAGGAGCCGGGGACCTGAAGCATGAAGTACATGGACACGGCGAAGGCGCCGATGGCCCCGGCAAGGGTCAGGTAGTAGACGCCGAATTTGAGCCCGCCAAAGCGCCAGGTCTTGGTGGTGGCTTTGATCATGGCGAGATAGCCGCGCATGAACATGCCGTCACGGTGCTGTTCCTCGGTTCCGCCGTCGGCGGAGGTCATGAGGTACGCGGCCATCATGGGCGTGATCAGGCGGGCGACGAGGAGGGAGAAGAACACGGAGAAGGCGACTGTCAGGCCGAATTGTTCGAAATACTGGCCGGGGATGCCGCCCATGAAGGACACGGGCACAAAGACGGCGATGATGGTGAAGGTGGTCGCGATCACGGCCAGACCGATTTCATCCGCGGCGTCGATGGCGGCGCGGTAGGGGGATTTGCCCATTCTTATATGTCGGGCGATGTTTTCAATCTCCACAATCGCGTCGTCGACGAGGATGCCGGTGGCGAGGGTGAGGGCAAGGAAGGACACGAGGTTGAGCGAGAAGCCCAGCATGTCCATGATCCAGAAGGTGGGGATGGCGGAGAGCGGCAGGGCGACGGCGGAGATCAGGGTGGCGCGCCAGTTGCGCAGGAAGAGGAACACCACGATGACCGACAGGAGCGCGCCTTCAAGCAGGGTGTCGATGGCGGCGTCGTAGTTGCCTTGGGTGAAGTAGACGAGGTCATCGATGGGCAGGATTTCCACATCGGGGTTGGCGGCGCGCAGGGTCGTCAGTTGCTTTTCAACGACTTCCTTGACGGAGACTTCGGAGGCACCCTTGCCGCGGAACACGGCAAAGCTGACAACGGGTTCGCCGTTGAGGCGCGAGAAGGAGCGCAGTTCTTCGTAGGTGTCGGTGACGGTGCCCAGATCGGACAGTTTCACAAAGCGGCCATTGGGCAGGGCGATGGAGGTATCGGCAAGGCCCATGACGGTTTGCGCGTCGCCGATGGTGCGGATGGCCTGTTCGCCTGCGCCCACTTCAGAGCGGCCCGAACCTAGGTTGGCGTTGGTGGCACCCAGTTGCTGGCTGACGGCACCGGCGGTCAGGCCAAAGCTGTCAAGCTTGGCGCTGTCGAGTTCGACGCGCACTTCACGGTCGGCACCGCCGTAACGGTCAACCCGGCCCACACCGGCGCGGCCCTGAAGGGCGCGTTTCACGGTGTCATCGACGAACCATGACAGTTCTTCGAAGGTCATGTTGGGGGCCTTGACGGCGAAGGTCAGGATGGCCTGACCTTCCACGTCGATGCGGGTGACGCTGGGGGGTTCGATTTCGCCGGGCAGGTTGCCTGCGATGCCGTCGATGGCGTCTTTGGTGTCTTGGACGGCCTTGTCGGTGGGAACCTCGATCCGGAATTCGACGGCGGTGGTCGAGACGCCATCATTCACGGTCGAGATGACGTTCTTGACGCCGGTGATGCCGGCGACGGCATCCTCAATCTCCTTGGTGACCTGCGCCTCCATTTCCGACGGGGATGCGCCGGGTTGGACGACGGTGACGGCGACCAAGGGGATGTCGATGTTGGGAAAGCGGGTGATGGGCAGGGCGTTGAAGGACTGCCAGCCCACAACCATGAGCAGGAAGAAGCCCAGCAGGGGGGCGACGGGATTGCGGATGGACCAGGCGGAAAAGTTCATGTCAAATGCCCCCTCAGTTGGTGCTGGTTTCGGGGATCGGGTTCACCCGATCGCCGGGGCGGACGAATGAGCCCGCCTTGGTCACAACGGTATCGCCGGCGGCAAGGCCGGAGAGCACTTCGATCCAGCCGCCGTCGCGGATGCCGGTTTCCACCAGCACGCGGGCGGCTTGACCGTCCTTGATCACCATCACCGCGTCGCCATCGGCGGCGGAACTGACAGCGGTCACGGGCAGGGCCAGGCTTTCGCGGGCGACGACGAGGATGACAGCCTCGGCATACATGCCGGCGCGGACGTTTGTGGTGTCGTCAATCGAGATGCGCGCGCTGCCAAGGCGGGAGGTCACATTGATGGTGGGTTCGATCAGGCGGACCTTGCCGGTCACGGGGGCGGCCCCGGAGGCGAGGTTGATGGTTGCGGTCTGGTCCAGAAGGACGCGGGCCACGTCAGCCTCGGCCAGGTCGGCTTTCAGTTCCAGGGCGCCGTCGCGGATGATCACGAACAGGGGTTGGCCTTGCGACGAGGCGATGGCGCCGATCTGGGCGTTGCGGGCCGAGATGACGCCGGACACCGGGGCCACGATGTTGGTGCGGGCCAGTTGCAGATCGACATTGGCCATCTGGGCGGCTTGCAGGTCAAGCTGGGCTTCAGCCGACTGAAGGGCCTGTTCGGCCACGGCGACACGGCTTGCGGCCGAGGTGGCACCGGTTTGGGCGGCGTCATTGGCGGCCATGGACACGGAGCCCTGTTTGAAGAGGGCGGCCGAACGGTCGGCGGTGCGCTGGGCATCGGCAGCGGTCACTTTGCTGTCAGCCAGTTGCGCCTGAGCCTGCGCGATGGAGGCTTTGACCGAGGCGAGGTTGGCGAGCATCTGACTTTGCTGCAAGGTCAGGGTAGCGGTGGACAATGTGGCAAGGACCTGACCCGCCGTGACCACATCGCCCACATCGGCAAGCAGGGTTTCGATGGGCTGGCCTTCGATCAGCGGGGGAACAAACACCTCTTCGACCGGGCCGATCAGGCCGGAGGCCAGCACGTGATCCTCAAGCTTGCGGGTGCCGAGGGTGGAGACGGTGATGGCTGGCAGCGAGGTGGCAGCGGGTTCGACAGTGGCGGCTGGTTCGGTCTGGGCGAACACCGGGGCAGCAAGGCCGGACAGGGCGATCAGGACAGGCAGGGCGAAACGCATGGGGATCAAGCTTTCTTGGCGGAATATACGACGTCATCCAGCGTATTTTCGATTGTACGGACGATCATGGATTTCAGTTCACTTTGATCTGCTTCTCGGGTGCAGTTCAGGCAGGAAGCGGCCTTGAACAGGACGACAATGAAGGCGGCAGAGGCGGAAAAGCGCTGCGTCGCCTCATCCAGCGTGAGGCCGGTTTCAACGGCAAAGACCGATAGCAGGGCTTGAGAGACGGTTTGTTCCATCCGCCGCGCTGCAGCACCGATTTCGGGCGATCGGCGGGCGACGGCTTCGATCTCGCTCCACAGATCAGGATCGTGATCGTCGATCGTGCCGTCGATGCGCTGGCGGAGGCCGAGGCGCAGGGCAGACATGGGGTGAGGCGCGGCCAGGATGGCTTGGAACACGTTCTGGATGTCGGCCAGGTCAAATTCGATCAGGGCCTGCACGATGGCGGATTTCGACGGGAAATAGCGGTAGAAGTTCCCAACGCTCATCCCCGAGGCGCGGGCGAGGTCCTGCATCGAGGCGCGGTCAAAGCCCTTTTCCACGAATGCCTGACGGACGGACGCCAAAATCTCGGCGACGCGCTGGTCGGGGGTGGTGTGGACGGCAAGTTGCATGAGGGGTGGATTCCCGGGAATGAACGTTCATTCTCGACTTAGAAGCATTTGCGGCAAGGTCAAGGGGGCACCGTGCAGGTTATGTGTAAAGCTGTAACATGGCGCAGAACCGTGGCGGTGCTGCCGCAGTGCGGCGAAAGCCCTGCGATTGTTGCAGTGGGCGGCAGGGCCGTGTATCACCTTAGACGGGTTGAACTTGCTTTTTGGAGATGCGGCATGATGCGTCGGGTTGTTGTCACGGGTCTTGGGTTGGTCACGCCGCTGGCAAGCGGGGTCGAAGCCACCTGGAGCCGCCTGTTGGCCGGGCAATCAGGGGCAGGGCCCATCACGCGGTTTGATCCGTCGGGCGTGATCACGCAATATGCCTGCGAAGTGCCGCGTGGCGATGGCAGCGACGGCACGTTCAATCCCGATGACTGGATGGAGCCCAAGGACCAGCGCAAGGTTGATGATTTCATCATCTATGGCATGGCGGCGGCGGTGCAGGCGGTGCAGGATTCGGGCTGGGTTCCGTCGAATTTCGAGGAGCAGTGCCGGACGGGGGTGATGATTGGCTCGGGGATTGGCGGATTGGCGTCGATTGCGGAGACGGCGTTGCTGATCAAGGAGAAAGGGGCCAAGCGGGTGTCGCCGTTCTTTATTCCGGGGTCACTGATCAACCTGATCTCGGGGCAGGTGTCGATCCGGTTCGGCTTCAAGGGGCCGAACCATGCGGTGGTGACGGCCTGTTCGACGGGCGCGCATGCGATCGGCGATGCGGCGCGGTTGATCCAGTGGGGCGATGCGGATGTGATGATCGCGGGCGGAGCTGAGAGCCCGATTTGCGAGATTGGCATTGCGGGCTTCAACGCCTGCAAGGCGCTGTCCACCAAGCGGACCGATGATCCGACCAAGGCCAGCCGCCCCTATGATGCGGACCGCGACGGGTTCGTGATGGGCGAAGGTGCGGGGATTGTGGTGCTGGAGGAGTATGAGCACGCGGTCGCACGGGGGGCGAAGATTTACGCGGAAGTGTTGGGGTACGGCCTGTCGGGCGATGCGCATCACATCACAGCGCCGTCTGAGGATGGTGAAGGCGGGTTCCGCAGCATGCAGATGGCGTTGAAGCGGGCGGGGCTGCAGCCGTCGCAGATTGACTATATCAACGCGCATGGCACATCGACGATGGCCGACACGATTGAACTGGGTGCGGTCGAGCGGTTGTTGGGCGATGCGGCGGAAAAGGCCACTATGTCATCGACCAAGTCGTCGATTGGCCATCTGCTCGGGGCTGCGGGCGCGGTTGAGGCGATTTTCTGTGTGCTGGCGATCCGCGATCAGGTCGCTCCGCCGACGATCAATCTGGACAATCCGGCTGTGACGCCAAGGCTGGATCTGGCGGCCAACAAGGCAGTCAAGCGCAAGGTTGATGTGGCGCTGTCCAACTCCTTCGGGTTTGGCGGCACGAATGCCAGCCTGATCATGGGCAGGATGGCGGGCTGATGTGGCGCAACATCGCCTCGAACGCGCTGACGCTGTTCATTGTTTTGCTGATCGTCATGTCGGGCCTGCTGACGCTGGGCCGCAAGATGTATCAAGACCCCGGTCCCTTGGCGCAATCGGTGTGTTTCAAGGTGGAGCGGGGTGCCACGCTGAGTGCGGTCAGTCAGGGGTTGGCGCAGGCCGGGGCGATCAGTGACGCGCGGATTTTCCGGATTGGGGCGAACTACGCGGGGCAGGACGACAAGCTGAAGTTTGGGTCTTATCTGATCCGGCCCGGTGCCTCGATGGTGGATATCGTGGCGATGGTCACGGCGGGCGGGCAATCGACTTG
>CAMDHB010000188.1 GCA_945897655.1 Pseudorhodobacter antarcticus | reverse complement strand
GGGGGCGGCATTTTGGGTTGCGGATGCGTGCATCAGGCCGTTTTGCGGCGGCGCAGGGCGAAGAGCGACAACAGACCCGCGATCAGCATCAGGGCCGGTGCGGGCAGGGGTATGGCGCTGACTTGAACGGGCAGGTTGCCTGTGAAGTTCTGGTTGTTCAGCGGACGAAATTCGATGTTCTGTGTGATGTTGCGGCCAACGACCACCCCGTCGTTGCCACCTGAACTGGCAACGATATCGGCGTTGGGGGCCAGGATGCCAAAGCCAAAGGTCGCGCCTATGGTCAGGTTGGTCGCCTCAAAAAAGTTGAACAGGACAGTGGAATTGTCCTGATTGAAGTTTCCACTGATCGAAAGGTTCGATCCGGCAAGGTTCACGATTGTGGTCACACCGGCGGTCAGGTTCAGCGTTGCCAGATTGCCACTGCCAAGAAGGGCCAGGGTTTGCAGGACGTTGAGGTTGAGGACTGCAATATTCGTCAAGTCACCCGTACCACCCGCGCCACTGACCAGACTTTTCAGGTTCTGATCCGCCGTATTGGCCGCGGCCCCCGCGGTTGTGCCAAAGCTGGCAAGGTAGGTGGACAAGCCCGTCATGGCGGCCGCAACGCCTGACACATCAACGCTGGTGCCTGTGGTCAGGCTACCACCGCCGTTGCGGTTGATGATGGCGCTGTTGGTCCCGCCGATGACCACATTGCCGGCACCCACGTTGATCGGGTTGCCGGACACATTCCCGCCGACGATGAGAGAGCCGCTGACCGAACCGACAACGCCGCTGGCAAGGTTTCGCGGGTTCACGCCATAGCCATTGGACACCAGGTTGCCGCCGACAAAGACGGTGCCTTCGGTTTCGCTGCTGGCGTTGAGGTTGCCCAAGGCGATTGTGTTGAAGTCACGCAACAGGCTTGTTGCATCCACGATGGCCGCATCGGCCGAACCTGCCATCAGGCACAGCACCGTGGCGGCGCGGACCAGGGAACTCGTCAAGAACATTCAAAACCCTCATTTTCAGGCAAACCAAAGCCGCATAATAGCCGAAAATGGCCGGACGGGAAACGAGAAATCCGACGACATGTCGTCAGTTCTCATCGCTTTCGCTGGTTTTGCAACTGTCGCGCAAAGACGTCGGTGCAGGGCCGGGTGCAAAACGGTCAACATTTGCCCGCCAAACGGCACTGGCAATTGACTTTGGCCCCAAGGAACCTAAGCCTTCATCTACCGGATCTGCGGCGTCTCCGGCCTGAAGGACAGCGTGTTCGAAATTCCGAGAATGTCATGGCCCTAGAAGATGCCAAATCCGAAGTTGACACCGCTTTCACCCGCAAGGGGCTGCGCGGCTATGCCTTTGAAAACGCCTTTGGTGGGGCGACGTCCTTTCTGCGGCGGACCTATACCAAGGATCTGACCGGCGTGGACCTTGCCATCACAGGCGTCCCGTTCGATCAAGCGGTGACCCACCGCACGGGAACCCGCTTTGGCCCCCGCGCCATACGCGAGGCGTCCTCGCTCATGCCGTATGATCCGCCCTATGGCTGGCCGACGAACCCGTTGGAGGAAATGAGCGTCATCGACTACGGCGACTGCGCCTTCGACTACGCCAAGACTTCCGATTTCCCCGAAACCTTGACCCAGCATATCCGCACCATCCTTGCCGCTGGGGCAGGGTCCATCACCTTGGGCGGTGATCATTTCATCACCATGCCCATCCTGAAAGCCTATGCCGAAAAGTTCGGGCCCCTGTCGGTGGTGCATTTTGATGCCCACTCGGACCTGTGGCCCGATGACGACATGACCCGCATCGACCACGGCACGATGATGTATAAGGCGGTCAAGATGGGGTATGTGGACCCCAAGCGATCGGTCCAGATCGGGATCCGCACCACAACCGAGGATTACCTTGGCTTCAACGTCATCGACGCCCGCGAGGTGCATGAAAAAGGCACGGCCGCGGCTGTTGCCAAGATCAAGGACATCGTCAATGACGCCAAGGTCTATCTGACCTTCGACATTGACGCGCTGGACCCTTCGGTGGCGCCCGGAACGGGTACGCCCGTTTGGGGTGGGCTGCATTCGTGGCAGGCGGCGGCCATGCTGCGCGACCTTGCAGGCATTAACATGGTTGGTGGCGACGTGGTCGAAGTATCACTACCCTATGACACAACGGGGGCCACGGCCATTGCGGGGGCGCATGTCGCCTATGAGTTGATTTGCCTGTTTCATTGGGCAAGAACAGAGCGGTGAGGATGTTATTGATGGGTGTCGGTTCGGTCGCTGTTGTCGTCGTTGTGGCCGTCATGGGCATCATCAGGCTTGCGCCAAGCAACCCGGGCGTCTGGGACGTCCCGATTGCGAACCGTGTTGAGGCGGGGCTCGGACCCTGCGCCGATCAAGTTGAGGTTCTGGTCAACGGGGCCCGCTCGGCCTGCATTGTGCCGGGTCAGCCTGCGGATGTCTTGGCCAAACTCGGGGCGATCGCAGATGCCTATCCGCGAACGACCGTATTGGCAGGAATCCCTGCCGACGGGCGGATCACTTGGATATCTCGATCAAAGGTCATGGGATTTCCGGACTATATCACGGCCGAAGCGGTGGCAGTCTCTGGCGGCACACAGTTGGATGTCTATGCGCGGCAAAGGTTCGGCAGTTTGGATCTGGGGGTAAATGCCGCGCGGTTGAAGTTGTGGCTGGGACAGATGTGACGCCACTCGTGTTGCGCGCCCACTTGACCCAAGACGCACAAATCGCCAAACCGCGCGCATGGTTCCATTAGACAAACTTGCCCAGATCACCCAGCGGTTCGAGTATCTCGAAGCGCGGCTGAATGCTGGGGCCGCCCCCGCCGAGATTGCCGCTGTTTCGCGGGAGTATTCGGATCTGAAACCCGTGGCACAGGAGATCTCGTCCTATCGTCAAGCGCTTGATGATGTGGCCGAAGCCGAGGTGATGATGGGTGACCCTGAAATGAGGGCCCTGGCCGAGGAAGAGTTGCCCCTGCTGCGTGCCCGAATTCCGGAGATGGAGCACCGGTTGCAACTGGCCTTGCTGCCCAAGGATGCCGCCGACACGCGGCCGGCCATTCTGGAAATCCGTCCGGGAACCGGTGGGGATGAAGCAGCGTTGTTTGCGGCCGATTTGCTGAAGATGTACCAGAAATTTTGCGAAGGGCAGGGCTGGACCTTCGAGATCCTTGAGCAGCAGGACAGCGACCTGGGCGGCATCAAGGAGGTTTCGGTGTCGGTCAAGGGAGAGGGCGTTTTTGCCAAGCTGAAGTTTGAAAGTGGTGTTCACCGCGTGCAGCGGGTGCCAGAGACCGAGGCGCAGGGGCGTGTTCACACCTCGGCTGCCACCGTAGCGGTCTTGCCCGAGGCGGAGGAGGTGGATCTGGTGATCCCGCTGTCGGACATCCGCATCGACACGATGCGCGCATCCGGGGCGGGTGGCCAACATGTGAACACCACCGATTCCGCTGTTCGGATCACGCACTTGCCCACCGGGATGATCGTGACATCGGCCCAGAAATCGCAGCACCGCAACCGCGACATGGCGATGCAGGTGCTGCGTGCGCGGCTTTATCAGATGGAGCGGGACCGGGTGGATGGTGCCCGCGCTGCCGACCGCAAGGCCCAGGTGGGGTCGGGTGACCGCAGCGAGCGGATCCGCACCTATAACTTTCCGCAAGGCCGCATGACCGACCACCGGATCAACCTGACGCTCTATTCGCTGGGGCAGGTCATGGCGGGGGATCTGTCCGAGGTGATCGATGCGCTCGTCGCCCATGATCAGGCAACCAAGCTGGCCGAGATGGAAGGATGACCCTTTCCGAAGCCTTGACTGAAGCCATTCCGCGACTGCGGGAGGCAGGGATCGAGGATGCGCCGCGCGATGCAAGGCTGCTGTTGGCCCACGCGTGCGGTCTGGGCAGTGACCGTCTGACCCTGCACCTGGGCGAGGAACTGCCTGGCAGGGCGGCACAGATATTTGCGGCCAGCATTACCGCCCGGATGCGTCGGCAGCCCGTCAGCCAATTGATAGGGCAAAGGCAATTCTGGGGGCGGACGTTTCGCGTGACCCCTGATGTGTTGGACCCGCGCCCGGATACCGAAACCCTGATTGCGGCGGCACTTGATGTACCATTTGGAACTGTGCTGGACCTTGGCACAGGGTCTGGTTGTATTCTGCTGACCTTGCTGATGGAGCGCCCGAGCGCCATGGGCCTTGGGGTTGATTTCTCGGATGCAGCCCTTGCTGTGGCCCAGGGCAACTGCCGCGCACTTGGTTTGGAAAGCCGGGCCGAACTGCGGCAGGGCAGCTGGTTCGCGCCGGTGGACAGCGCGTTCGATCTGATCGTGTCGAACCCACCCTACATCGCCGCCGCGGAAATGCCCGGACTTGCGCCTGAGGTTCGGGATCATGAGCCGCATATGGCGCTGACGGACGGGGGTGATGGGTTGGGATGCTACCGGGCGATTGTGGCGGGCGCGGCAAGGCATCTGATGCCAAATGGCGTTCTGATGGTGGAAATCGGACCGACGCAAGCCCCGGCAGTGACAGACATGATGGTGGCTTCGGGGTTGCAATCGCCTCAAGTGATCCAGGATATGGATGGCCGTGACCGTGTCGTTCGGGCCGTGAAACCGCATTAGCTGGCGAATCTTGCCTCAATTAACCGTCGAATTCGCGGGATATCGCAAAAACCCCTTGTCAGATTGGCCGACCCATGCTTAACGATACATACGCGAAACGGGGCGGGCCAGTGACCGGTCAAGCCTGAGGCGCGTGCCAACCCGACCTTGACTGCACTCTCCAATTTTGGGGGCCCGACTTGGGGCAACAACACATGAAGGTGTGTGGCGCAGATCAGGCGGCAATCTGGATCAAAGGACCCAATGCGCTCTTCCAAGTCCCGTTCGCGTTCGAAAACGAGCCGCCCCCGTACCCTGGGTAACATCATTAACCGTGTGTTCGACAGTTCCGGCCCTGAGGGCAAGGTACGTGGAACGCCGGCGCAATTAATTGAAAAGTATCAGTTTCTGGCGCGTGATGCCCAATTGTCAAATGACCGCGTCGCGGCCGAGAATTTCTTGCAGCATGCCGAGCATTACACCCGTCTGCTGGCTGAGGCGAACCGCGAGATGGCGGCCGAACAGGAAAGCCGTCAGCAATATCAGCAGTCCAACAACCAGAACAACGGCCAGCAGAACGGTCAGAACCAACAGCGTGACCGTCAACAGGGCGACCGGGATCAGCGGAATGATCAGCGCGGCGACCAGCGGCCCGACCAACGGCCCGATCAGCGCAACGAACAGCGCGGTGATCAACGCAATGACCGGCGCGACGATCGTCCGGAGTACCGCCCCGAGTATCGCGATGTGGCGGCGGATGACCAGCCTGTCATAACCGCGCATGACCTTGTTGATCATGTCCGCTACGATGATGCGGGACTGGTAGAAACACCGGAAGCCGCACCGCGCCCGATCCGGAATGAAGAACAGCGCCGTCCGGACCGCCCGCGTTACGACAGGCCGCGGGACGATCAGCGTCGCAGTTATCCTCCGCGCGTGGATCAGACTCAGGCGGATCGTTCTGAAAAGCCGGTTGAGGTGAAGGCTGCTGAAGCGGTCGTGGCTGCTCCGGTGCCCGCAACACCACCCGCGCCTGTCGCAACACCACCCGTGCCTGTCTCAGTACCAACTGCGCCTGTCGCTGCACCAGCGCTCAAGCCGAAGCTTCCTCCAAAGCCTGCCCAACAACCCGCCGCTGCCAAACCTCCAGTGGTAGAGGGCGCAGCAGCCCCCAAGCCCCGGACGCGCGCGCCAAAAAAGCCTGCGGCGAGTGCTGATGCCCCTGCTGCCTTGAAAGTGGTGGAAGAGTAATCTGCCCTTCCGAACTTGAAAAAAAACCGGCCGAAAGGCCGGTTTTTTGTTGGGCGGTCAGGATTTTACGGCGAGAGACAGCGCGCAGAAGCGGTCAAGGCCGATCTCCTCGGCACGGGCGGTGGGGTCAATACCAACCTCGGCCAGCTTTGCCTCGATGTCATGGCGCATGCCTTTCAAGCTGGAACGCAGCATCTTGCGCCGCTGACCGAATGCCATCGTCGTGACGCGGTGCAACATAATCTCATCCGCCGGAAAGCGCGGGGTTTCCAGCCGGGTCAGATGGACCACGGCGGAATGGACCTTGGGCGCGGGGGTAAAGGCCTCCGGCGGCAGGGTCATCACGATCTTGGGGTCGGTGCGCCATTGCGCCAGCAGGGCCAGCCGGCCGTAATGTTCGGTTCGGGGCTTGGCCACGATCCGCTCGGCCACTTCTTTTTGAAACATTAAAGTCAGGCTTTGCCAAAAGGGAGGCCAGGAGGTTGGGGTCAGCCAGCGGATCAAAAGCTCGGTCCCGATGTTGTAGGGCAGGTTTGCCACCACACGCACAGGCGACGTCAGGTATTGGCTGACGTCGATCTGCAGGGCATCGGCGTTCAGGGTGGTCAGACGGCCGGGGTACAC
This sequence comes from Pseudorhodobacter antarcticus, assembly GCA_945897655.1. Classification (GTDB taxonomy): domain Bacteria; phylum Pseudomonadota; class Alphaproteobacteria; order Rhodobacterales; family Rhodobacteraceae; genus Stagnihabitans. The sequence continues at coordinate 466 of CAMDHB010000188.1, read as the reverse complement.
TTGGGCAATCTCGTCGAGGGCCGCGATACAGCGCGGATCCTTTTCGATGGCAAGCACACGGCGTGCCCCTTCGACCAGCAGCCCGCGCGTCAGACCGCCCGGACCTGGCCCGATTTCCAGCACGTCGCAGGCCGTAAGGTCCCCGGCCATGCGGGCAATCTTGGCGGTCAGGTTCAGGTCCAACAGGAAGTTCTGGCCAAGCTGGCGCTTTGCCACCAGGTCATGGGCGCGGATCACCTCACGCAGCGGGGGTAAGCCGTCGATCATGGCCACGGCGCGCGTCCCTTTGCCATTTGGGCGGCCAGACGCAGGGCAGCGACCAGACTGTCGGGGCGGGCGATGCCGCGACCCGCAATGTCGAAAGCTGTGCCGTGATCGGGTGAGGTTCGAATGAACGGCAGGCCCAGCGTGACATTGACCCCGCCATCAAAATCCAGCGTCTTGATCGGGATCAGCGCCTGATCGT
>CAMDHB010000187.1 GCA_945897655.1 Pseudorhodobacter antarcticus | reverse complement strand
GGCTGTTTCTTCCAGCACTTCCGGAAATGCGGTCATCCATTGCGGAGCCTGTGACCATTTCAATGCTGGTCAGAACCTTGGTCCCGGCACCTGTGGCAGTTCCGGAGGCCAGATCCACCACGACACCCGCAAAGCCCACGAAATTGGTTCCGTGAAAGCTTATTTCGTCCAGACCGGCGCAGCCGTTGACATGGTCATCACCGCCGTAAAGGTAGAACCGGTTATCTGCGTCATTGCCTGACAGGTCGTCATCGAAATCGGTGGCATACACCTCTTCGATGCCGAACACGCTGTCGCGGTTGCCGTAGATGTCGATGGCGAAGTGGCGCTGCAGATCGACGGTCACGCCGTTTTCCAACCCATCCCGATCGGCAAACAAAACGTCATGACCCCGGCCGCCATTGATCGTGTCGGTGCCCGCGCCACCCATGAAGGCCTCAAAACCATCATTCAACGGGTTGCCGCCGATCAACTTGTCATCGCCATCTGATCCGTAGACCGCTTCGATATCGGTCAGCTTGTCGCGACCAACCTTGCCGCCAAAGTCAAAGGTCTGCGCAGTGGCCTTGGCCAGATTGACGACCACGCGGTTGAAAACAGTGCGGTAATCCACGGTGTCGACCCAGTTCCCGACCTCGGTGCCGTCGATCCGATTGCCGCCTGCACGGACGACAAAGTGATCCGACCCTTCGCCGCCAATCGCCGTCGCGGACACGCCGATGAGGGACATGTAGTCATCTCCCTCACCACCTTCGATATGGTCATGGCCGCTGTCAGGCTTGGTCTGCGAGGCATAGATCGTGTCATTGCCTGATCCACCCATCAGGGTGTCATCGCCCTGCCCGCCCCACAGCACGTCATCCCCAGCGCCACCAAACAGGGCGTTCTTGGCAGTGCCGATCATGGCATCGCCGGCCCTTATCTCATCATTGCCGGTGCCGCCGAAAAGACTGTCAAACCCGTCCAGCCCGTAAAGGGTATCATTCCCTGCAGAACCCTTGATCAGGTCCGCCGAATTGGTGCCGTCAAGACTGTCGTTGCCTTCGGTGCCGTTGATAACTGCCATGTCCAGCTCCTGCGTTTTCGGTCATTGGAACGTTTGATCAGGCGGTTGAACCCTGATCCTTGTCAAATGGCCGGTCCTTTCGCGGCCCCCCGGTCAACGCCGGGCGTCAAGCGAGGTTTGCAGCAGATCCAGCACAACATCATGCGGCACGCCATCGGCCACAAAGGCGTCGCCAATGTCGCGGGCCAGGATGAAGCGCAGCTTGCCGTCGACCACCTTTTTATCCTGCCCCATCAGGCTCAGCAGGGTTGCAGCATCCGGCAGGTCGCCACGAATGTCGGCCATATCGGTTTTCAGGCCCATCGCCTTCAGGTGCTCCCTGACGCGGCTTGGCACCTCTTGCCCGCACAGGCCAAGGCGCTGGGAGAGTTCGAAGGCAAGCGCGCAGCCGATGGCGACCCCTTCGCCATGCAGCAGACGGTCGGAAAAGCCGGTGGCCTTTTCCAGCGCGTGACAGAAGGTGTGGCCAAGGTTCAAAAGGGCACGCTCTCCCTCCTCCGTCTCGTCCCGCGACACGATGCCGGCTTTCATTTCAACCGACCGGGTGACGGCGTGCAACTGTGCCGCCGGATCGCCGCCCACGACGTTTGCCCCATGTTTTTCCAGCCAGTCAAAGAAGGTGGCATCGCCCAAGAGGCCGTATTTCACGACCTCGCCATAGCCTGCCAGCATCTGCCGCCGAGGCAAGGTGGCAAGGACGCCGATGTCGGCCAGAACCAGGCTCGGCTGGTGGAACGCGCCCACCAGGTTCTTGCCCTGCGGGGTGTTGATGCCGGTCTTGCCACCCACGGAACTGTCAACCTGCGCCAGCAGCGTGGTCGGGATCTGCACGAACCTGACGCCGCGCCGCAACACCGCCGCGGCAAAGCCCACCAGATCGCCCACCACCCCGCCGCCAAATGCCACAACCACATCGCGGCGTTCGATCTTCTGTTCCAAGAGCCATTCCACACAGCGCGTGAACTGATCCCAGCCCTTTGTGCCCTCGCCCGGAGGCAGGGCCAGGGCGGTCATGGCGATGCCTTCGGTTTCCAAGGACTTCGCCAGACGCAGCAAATGTTCGGCGGCCACGGTTTCATCGGTCACCACGGCCACCTTGCGGCGGGTCAGCAGCGGCGACACCTCCGCCGCCATGGCGTCAATCAGCCCGGTGCCGATGCGCACGTCATAGCTGCGCGCGCCCAAGGCCACATGCACCACATTCTTCATCTCAGGTCCTTTCCAGAACGTCCGGCCGCAGCGCCAAGGCATCGGTGACGCGCTGTGCCATAGCCTCGACCGACAGGTCGGCGCCCGAATCCACAGTCAGATCAGCCAGTTGGTACAGGGGGGCGCGGGCTTCGTATATGGTGCGCAGGGTTTCGCGGGGGTTGGCGGTGCGCAAAAGGGGGCGCGTGGTCTTGTGCCGAACGCGCTGCCACAGCAGTTCCAGATCGGCCCTGAGCCAGACCGAAATGCCATGTTCGTGGATCATCGCGCGGTTGGCTTCGGACAGAAAGGCACCGCCGCCGGTGGACAGGATGCACGGATCGCCGCGCAGCAGACGCGCCAGAACCTCGGATTCGCGGGCGCGAAAAAACGGCTCGCCGTCGCGTTCGAAGATCTCGGCAATGCTGCGGTCGGCGGCCTTGGCGATCTCATCATCCGAATCACGAAACTCGACCGACAAGAGCCGGGCCACCACCGTTCCCACGGCCGTCTTGCCCGCCCCCATCATCCCCACCATCACGACGGTCTTCTTCAGCCGTTGCATTCTGCCTGTGTCCGGTCCCAAAACTGCGCCCTTTGCCCAGCGGCCCGGGGGATAATGGCACTTCCCCACCGCTGCGCACAACTTTCTTCATCTGAATGGCGTGAAGTTGCGACGAATGCCATATATATTCGCACCAACATTCGCCAACTGGGGAATGCAATCAAAAGGCTGGCCACACCAGCCCAATCAAAACGGTATGAGGCGCGTGCAACGATGGGACGATTGATCAAGGCGGTGCTGGTTTTGGTGGTGCTGGGGTTTGCGGGGCTGGTTGGGTACGCCTATCTGGCCGATCTTTCACCAGACAGTGCCGAAGTGAAGGTTCCGGTGACCCTGAATGCCGATTGATACGGTCCGACGTCTGACGCTGGTCATGGGCTTGGCGCTTGGCAGCCCGGCCCTGGCCGAGGCGCCGCTGTCGGCGATTGACTGGCTGTCGGAATCGCTGGTGACGCCTGCCGCCCAGCCCCTTGCCAACCCCGGCGAGCCTGCTGTCACAGACGAGGGTGGAGCGTTGCCAGAGGATGTGACGACCTCGGTCCTTGGGCAATCCTCGCTTGATTCCATTGGCATCCTGCCGCCGCAAATTACCGGCCTGCCACGCAATCTGTGGGGGCTGGGCCGGGCGTCTGACATCGAAACGCTGCTGGCAGAACAGGACCCGCAGGATCTGCCCGCCTTGCAGGGTTTGCTGCTGACGCTGCTTCTGGCCGAGGCCGAGCCGCCTTCGGATGTGCCTCCGGGCGAAAACCTGCTGCTGGCGCGGATTGACAAACTGCTGGCGATTGGCGCGCTGGATCAGGCGAGGGCGCTGCTGGATGCGGCGGGGCCGACCGCGTCGCCCGAGTTGTTCCGCCGGTATTTTGACGTGGCGCTGCTGATTGGTGATGAGGGGCGGGCGTGCAATTTCCTGCGCGATGCGCCCGGCCTGTCGCCTGCACTGCCGACACGGGTGTTCTGTCTGGCCCGCGCGGGGGATTTTGACGCAGCCGGCCTGACCTTGGACACGGCCCGCAGTCTGGGCACCGTCAGCCCCGAAAACGCCGCCTTGCTGGATCGTTTCATGAACCCCGAACTGGACGAGACGGACATAGCCCCCACCCTGCCCAACCCCATCACCCCCCTGACCATGCGCCTATTCGAGGCGATTGGCGAACCGATGGTGGGGGCGACCCTTCCGGTTGCCTTCAGCTATGCCGATCTGTCCGACAGTGCGGGGTGGAAGGCGCAGTTGGAGGCAGCAGAGCGGTTGTCGCGGGCGGGGGCAATTGCGCCCAACCTGTTGCTCGGTCTTTACACCAGCCAGAAACCCGCCGCATCGGGCGGAATTTGGGACCGGGTCGCGGCGTTTCAGAAACTGGATCAAGCGGTCACGGCGGGTGATCTGCGCGCCATCGAACAGGCCCTGCCCGCCGCCTGGATCGAGATGACGGCGGCCGAGTTGGAGGTTCCCCTGGCCTCGATCTATGCGGACAAGCTGTCCAAGATGACCCTTGGCCCCGAGGCGGCCGAGATTGTGTTTCAGATCAGCCTGCTGTCGTCCGATTATGAAAGCCTGTCCGCGGCCCGCGCTGCAACCTCGCCCCGAGATCAGTTTCTGGCGGCGCTGGCCAAGGGCAATCTGAATGGCGTGACGGCCCCTGAACCCATGGCCGTGGCCATCAGCGCGGGTTTTGCCGACCCGACCCTGCCCGATGATTTCCAGATCATGCTGGACCAAAAGCGTATCGGCGAGGTGATCTTGCTGGCAATGTCGCGCATTGAACATGGCACGGCGGGCGATCTGCGCGGGGTGACCGAGGGGTTGTCGGTGCTGCGCCACATCGGGCTGGAGGATGCGGCCCGGCGCACGGCGCTGGAGTTGATGCTGCTGGACCGGCGCGGTTGACCGATGGGACCCGACCTGCAGCGCTGGATTTCGACCTTTCTGCAGGCGCAGGCCGCTGAACAGGATGCGGCCACCAACACGCAACTGGCCTACGGTCGTGACCTGATCGCCTTTGCCGCCTATCTGTCGGCCAAGGGCAAGGATTTTGCCAGTGCGGACCGAGATACGGTGGAAGCCTATCTGGTGCGGTGCGAGGGCGAGGGGCTGGCCCCCGCCACCCGTGCGCGGCGCCTGTCGGCCATCCGGCAGCTTTACCGCTTTGCCAAGGAAGAGGGCTGGCGCGAGGATAACCCGGCGATCCGCATCACCGGCCCCGGCGCGTCGCGTCATCTGCCACAAACCCTGTCGGAAGCCGAGGTGACCGCCATACTGGGCGCCGCCCGCGCCTTTGGCAAAACCGAACGGGACCGCATCCGCAACTGTGCCCTGGTGGAACTGCTGTATGCCACGGGCATGCGGGTGTCTGAACTTGTGGAACTTCCGATTGCCGCCGTGCGGGGCGATCCGCGGATGATTCTGGTCAAGGGCAAGGGCGACAAGGAACGCATGGTGCCCCTGTCCACCCCGGCCAAGGCGGCGGTGGCGCACTGGCTGACCTTGCGCGATGCTGATGATGAGGCCAGCCGCAAAGCGGGCAAGCCCCTGCCCCGCCACCTGTTTCCAGGCCCCGGTGCCGCAGGCCACCTGACGCGCCAGCATTTCTACCTGCTGATCAAGGACATCGCCGCTGCCGGGGGCGTTGACCCGGCCCGCGTGACCCCCCATACCCTGCGCCACGCCTTTGCGACCCATCTTCTGGCCGGTGGCGCCGATCTGCGGGTGATCCAGACATTGCTGGGCCATGCCGACCTCGCCACGACCGAGATTTACACCCATGTGCTGGAGGATCAGTTGCGCGACCTTGTTCTGACCCGCCATCCGCTTGCCAAACCACGCACCTGAACAGTTGGACTGCCCATGACCCTTGCTGAGTTTGACCGTCATTTCTGGCTGATTGGCGCGGCCATCCTGCTGCTGCTGGGGATGTCAGCCTTTTTCTCAGGCTCTGAAACAGCGCTGACGGCCGCGTCGCGGGCCAAGCTGAAGTCGCAGGCCGACAAGGGGTCTGCGGGCGCGCAGGCGGCATTGCAGGTCAGCGACGATAACGAACGTATGATCGGCGCCCTGCTTTTGGGCAATACCATCGTCAAGATCCTTGCCGCCGCGCTGGCCACGGCGCTGATGATCCGCATTGCAGGGGGCGGTGGCATCGTGCTTGCAACGGCAGTCATGACCGTCCTTGTCCTGATCTTTGGCGAGGTGTTGCCGAAAACCTTGTCAATCACCTACCCTGAGGCGGTTGCAACCCGGGTGGCCCCGCTGGTTGGTGCCCTGATCACCGTCTTTTCGCCGGTTGTGACGCTGGCGCGGATTCTGGTGCGGACCATCCTGATCCCGTTTGGGGTGCGTGCGGACCCTGATGCCAAGCTGTTGGCCCTGCGCGCCGAAATCGCCGGGGCCATTGCGTTGGGCCATTCCGAAGGCGCGGTCGAGAAAGAGGACCGCGACCGCCTGTTGGGCGCGCTGGATCTGGCCGACCGGACGGTGGACGAGATTATGCGCCACCGCCGCGCGATGGAGATGATCGACGCCGATTTAGCCCCGGATGAGATTGTGACGCGTGTCCTTGCCTCCTCTCACAGCCGGTTGCCGGTGTTTCGGGGCGATGATGACAATATTCTGGGCGTGATCCATGCAAAGGACCTGCTGCGCGAGGTGGCCCGGTTGGAAAAGGTGGGGATTGACCTGGCCACGCTGGACATCGTCAAGGTGGCGATGAAGCCCTATTTCATCCCCGACACCACGACGCTGGACGAACAGATGCGCGAGTTTCTGAAACGGCGCACCCATTTCGCGCTGGTGGTGGATGAATATGGCACCTTGCAGGGACTGATCACGCTTGAGGATATTCTGGAAGAGATTGTGGGCGAGATTACCGACGAATTTGACGTGGTCGACGCCGCGCATGCCCTGAAAAAGGCCGAGGATGGCAGCTATCTGGTCGAAGGCAGCATGACGATCCGCGACCTGAACCGCGCCACCGACTGGACCCTGCCCGATGACGAGGCGAACACGGTGGCCGGTCTGGTCATCCATGAGGCGCAGATGATCCCGGCCGAGGGGCAGACCTTCAGCTTTCACGGCTACCGGTTCGAGGTGCTGATGCGCCGCGAGAACCGCTTGACCAAGATGAAGGTCCGCAAGCTTTAACAACCGCCCTTGGGCCAGCCAGAGGT
>CAMDHB010000186.1 GCA_945897655.1 Pseudorhodobacter antarcticus | reverse complement strand
GCTTGGACACCTCGGCCTGGGCCAGACCCAACATCTCTTCCATCTCGCTGACGGTCGCGGGACCTTCGGCCAACCGACAGAGCAGCACCAAGCGTGCTGGATGCGATACGGCCTTCAGGAACAACGTGGTTGTGGTGGCCTTTGCCAGCATTTGTTCGGCAAAGCCCGGAATAATCGTTGGGCTGTCAAATGTATCGTTCGGCATATCGATTGGTCCCATCAATGTACTGTTAAGTGTGATACCACCGGTGCCTTCACACAAGGGCGAAACAGGGTTTTTTTCCATCGAAGGGCGGGGTCTGCATCCCAAAGACCCAAGATTGCCTGTTCGCACGCCATTCCCGCCGTGGCTGTGCCTTGTGGCCTTACGCCGCACGGGTGGGACTGATGGCGCCAGTTTCTTCAAGGGAAAGAAAGTTGACACTCAGAATAGCTTTTGTCTAGTCTGCCGCGCAAGGTTGCGTCATCCAAGACGCCACACCAAGGGAGAGTTACATGACCAAACGCATCGCCGTCATTGGTGCCGGCCCATCGGGTCTGGCCCAGCTGCGCGCCTTTCAATCCGCCGCCAAGGCCGGTGCCGAGATCCCGGAGGTTGTCTGCTTTGAACGACAGTCCGATTGGGGGGGCTTGTGGCACTATACTTGGCGGACGGGCCTTGATGAACATGGCGAGCCGGTCCATTCGTCGATGTACCGCTACCTTTGGTCGAACGGCCCGAAAGAGGGGTTGGAGTTTGCCGATTATTCGTTCGAGGAGCATTTCGGCAAGCAGATCGGCAGCTATCCCCCCCGCGCCGTCATTCTGGACTACATCGAGGGTCGGGTGAAAAAGGCGGGTGTGCGGGATTGGATTCGGTTCAGCACTGCCGTCCGGATGGTGAAGTATAACGAGGACAAGGGCAACTTCACGGTCACGGTTCACGACCTGCGGGCCGACCGCATGTATTCCGAGGATTTTGACAACGTCGTCGTCGCCTCGGGCCACTTCTCGACCCCGAACGTGCCCGAATTCCCCGGCTTTGCCACCTTCAACGGCCGCGTTCTGCATGCCCATGATTTCCGCGATGCGATGCAGTTCAAGGACCGCGACATCCTGATCGTCGGCACGTCGTACTCGGCCGAGGATATCGGGTCGCAGTGCTGGAAATATGGCTGCAAATCCGTGACCGTCGCCCACCGGACAGCACCGATGGGCTATGACTGGCCGGAAAACTGGCAGGAAGTGCCGATCCTGACCCATGTTGACGATGACACCGCCTATTTCAAGGATGGCACCTCAAAGAAGGTCGATGCGATCATTCTGTGCACCGGGTACAAGCATACCTTCCCCTTCCTGCCCGACGATCTGCGCCTGAAAACCCGCAACCGGCTGGCCACCGCCGACCTGTACAAGGGCGTCGCCTGGGTTCACAACACGAAGCTTTTCTATCTGGGCATGCAGGACCAGTGGTTCACCTTCAACATGTTTGACGCGCAGGCCTGGTGGGTGCGGGATGTGATCATGGGCCGCATCAGCATTCCGGCGGACAAGGCCGTTCTGTTGCAGGACGTGGCCGACCGGGTTGCGGGTGAGGATGCGGGCAAGGATGCCCATGACGCGATCCATTATCAGGGCGACTACGTCAAGGAACTGATCGCCGAGACGGACTATCCCAGCTTTGACGTGGATGGGGCCTGTGAGGCGTTCTATGCTTGGAAGGCACATAAGGTGACCAATATCATGACCTTCCGGGACAACGCCTATAGGTCGGTCATCACCGGGACGATGGCCCCCTTGCATCACACCCCCTGGAAGGATGCGCTGGAAGATTCGATGGAAAGCTATCTGAAAAGCTGACCCTTGCCTGGTTGGCGGCCCCGGTTTGGGGCCGCCAACCAGGGGCGTCCACATGTGGACACTTTTGTAACCCATTGAAACCAAAAGATAACGCATTTTTCGTTCAGGTGCCGTTAACCACGTTTCGGCCCCATTCGTGACCTGAAAACCGGTCAAACCGCCAAAAGACCATTTTTCGGGCACCATGCCTGCGACCCCTAATATTCAAGAGTGATTAAGAAACAAATTTTCTTCGTGATGAAAAAATTGTGGCAAAGTTAACAAACCCGTGATTGTCTGCCCTCGGACGGCCTTAAGGTCGCGCGAAAAACAGGGGAGCTTGGATAATGGCGATGACGTCGGATGCAGGGCAGGCGGGCAATGGCCAGCTTGTTCGGTCACTGGATTGGAAGGGGGCCTTCTGGGTCGCCGCGGGGGTGCCGCCCCTTGTGCTGTTCTCGATCGGCAGTATCGGGGGGACGACGGGGAAACTGGCGTTCCTGGTCTGGATGATCTCGATGGTGATGGGCTTTTTGCAAAGCTTTACCTATGCCGAAATGGCCGGGATGTTCGGCAACAAGTCTGGGGGAACCTCGATCTATGGTGCCACGGCGTGGCTGCGCTATTCCAAGATTGTCGCGCCCTTGTCGGTCTGGTGCAACTGGTTCGCCTGGTCGCCCGTGCTGTCCTTGGGTTGTGCCATTGCGGCAGGCTATATCCTGAATGCCCTGTTCCCCATTCCGCTGGCTGACAGCCAGTTGGTGCTGGACTGGGTTGCGGCCAATCTGGCCAAGTATACGGCGGAAACCCAGTCGGTCATCGACTACATGACCGCGAATGCCGGTACTGCGCTGCCTGATGCGATTGCCGCCGTGGCGGCAGGGGACGGCGTTGTCGCCCTGACCCCGTGGTTCCGCTCGTTTGAGGCATTCAGCATTGCCATCCCCGGCCTGGGGACGCTCAAGTTCAACTCTACCTTCTTGATCGGCGTTGCGTTGATGTCGATCATCATGGTGATCCAGCACCGCGGCGTCGCGCAAACCGCCAAGGCGCAAAAGGTTTTGGCGATCATTGTGCTTGTGCCCTTGCTGCTGGTGGGTCTGGTACCGATCCTGACAGGCTCCATCGACTATATGAACGTGACCAACCTGCTACCGCCCTCGACGGACGTTGATTGGAGTGTTGGCGGTTGGACACTGATTCTGGGCGGTCTGTATATCGCCGCCTGGTCCACTTATGGGTTCGAGACGGCGGTTTGTTACACCTCGGAACTAAAGGACCCCAAGCGCGACACCTTCCGCGCCATCTTCTATTCGGGTCTGGTGTGCTGCCTGTTCTTCTTTCTGATCCCGTTTTCGTTCCAAGGCGTCTTGGGCACGTCCGGCATGACTTCTCCGGGCATCGTTGACGGCACCGGCGTGGGCGAGGCTTTGGGCAACATGATCGGCGGCGGGCCGGTTGTGACCCAGATTTTCGTGATCCTGATGATCATGGCACTGTTCATGGCGATCATGACCGCGCTGGCCGGGTCGTCGCGCACCCTGTACCAGGGGTCCAAGGATGGCTGGCTGCCCAAGTATCTGGGCGGCGTGAACGAAAAGGGCGTGCCGTCCAAGGCGATGTGGACCGACTATGCCTTTAACGTGTTCCTGCTGGCGCTGGCGTCAGATGCGGGCGGCTACTTCTATGTGCTGGCCATTTCGAACGTCGGCTACATCACATTCAACTTCCTGAACCTGAACGCAGGGTGGATTCACCGGATTGACTCTGCCCATATTCCACGTCCGTGGAAGGCACCGAACCTGTTGATCGGGATCAACACCGTGCTGGCCTTTGTGAACGCGCTGTTCCTGGGGGCTGGGGCCAAGGTCTGGGGCTATGAAAACGCGCTGCTGTCGGGTGCGATCTTTGCCGCGCTGATCATTCCGGTGTTCTGGTTCCGCCATTATGTGCAGGACGGGGGCAAGTTCCCGAAAGGCGCGATGGAGGAGTTGGGTCTGAAAGACGGCGATCTGGGCGAACGCAAGGCGGGGATGCTGCCCTATCTGGCGCTTCTGGCCGGTCTGGCCGTGGTGCTGTGGTCCAACTGGTTCTTTACCATGCCGGTCTGAGCCACTTTGGTACTGCAAAAGGGGCGCTTCGGCGCCCCTTTTTCATTGGACGCTTGTTTTCTGGCAAGAAAATATGTTGCTTTTCAGTATTGCTTTTTGACCCCGTTGCCCACAAAGTTTGGCCAACAAACGGATAACGGAGGAGTTTTCGATGACCAATTCCTGGCGATTCTCGGCCTTGGGCGACCGGCACCGCGCGCTTGGGTCCAACCTTGAGGACTGGTCCGGCATGGGCACGGCGTGGAGCTATGCCGCCGACCCGGAACAGGAATATCTGGCGATCCGCACCAAGGCGGGGCTGATGGATGTGTCGGGGCTGAAGAAGGTGCATATCACCGGGCCTGCGGCCAGCCATGTCATCGAACGCGCCACGACGCGGAACATGGAAAAGCTGATGCCAGGGCGGGCGGTTTATGCCTGCATGCTGAACGACGCTGGCAAGTTCGTGGATGACTGCGTGATCTACCGCTTTGGGCCGGACACCTTCACGGTCGTCCATGGCTCGGGGCAGGGGCACGAGCAGTTGACGATGGCCGCGACCGGGCGCGATGTGTCGGTGCGGTTTGACGACCAGTTGCACGACCTGTCGCTGCAAGGGCCACTGGCGGTGGAGTATCTGGAGAAATATGTGCCGGGTGTTCGGCAGTTGCCGTATTTCGGGCATATGGGCGCGTCGTTGTTCGGCAAACCGATCACCCTGTCGCGGACCGGCTATACCGGCGAGCGGGGGTATGAGATTTTCTGCCGGGGTCAGGACGCCGGGATGATCTGGGACCGGATCCTGGAGGAAGGGGCGGCGATGGGGATCATCCCCTGCCGGTTCACCACGCTGGATTTGCTGCGGACGGAAAGCTATTTGCTGTTCTTCCCCTTCGACAATTCGGAAATGTACCCCTTTGCCGATGAGGGCCCGGGCGATACGCTGTGGGAACTGGGTCTGGATTTCACCGTGTCCAAGGGCAAGGTCGGCTTCCGGGGGGCCGAGGAGCATTACCGTCTGAAGGGGAAAGAACGGTTCAAGATCTGGGGCCTGAAGATGGAAGGCACCAACCCGCCCGGCAACGGCGCGCCGGTGTTCCGGGATGGGGAGCAGGTTGGTCTGGTGACGCAAGCCATGTATTCCAGCCTGAACCAGCACAACGTGGCCATTGCTCGGTTGCCGGTCGATTGCGCCAACAATGGCACGGCGCTGGAGGTGCGGTGTGGCACGCATGGGCCGATCAAGGCCGTGACGCATTCGCTGCCGTTCTATGACATCAAGAAAGAGCGTCGGTCCGTGCAGGACTGACGTGTCGGCCAGGTGGCTGGCACCGGAGCCTCCGGCTCAGCGGAATGCAGGCATTCCGCTTTGGGATATTTGGAAAAAGATGAAATGACGAAGACCAGTTTCGCCCCATCGATCAAAAGCCGTCCGGTCTATGCGGAGCTTGAGCCGCGGGTCGGAACGCATCACCTGATCATCGCGGATGGTGAGGGGGCGGAGGCTGTGGTCGAGATGCTGGCCAAGGCGTCTGAGCCTGCGGCGCTGCTGGCGGCGGCGCATGTGATCTATGCGCCGGGGCCGAATGGCACGGATCAGACGGCGGTGTTGCAGGCTCTGGGGGCGGCGCAGTTTTACCGAGCACCGACCGTGGCGGCGATGTTGCCCCGGATTGCGCGGGTGCTCTTGGATGCGCATATGGGGACGCAGTTTTATCTGACCGGGACGGAAGGGTTGATGGGTCAGGCGGAGCGGGAGATCATGAATACCGGCTTTCCCCATTCCGCCATTCAGAAAGAGCATCGCGGGTCCACTGTGCGGCGGGTGCAGTGTGTGCATTGCAAGGGTATCACGGAAAATGTCCGCACCGATCCGTTCAAGTGCAGCCATTGCGGGTTGAACCTGTTCGTGCGCGACCATTATTCCCGCCGCATCGCGGCCTTTCAGGGGGTCAATATTGACGCCGAAGACCCCGGCCTTGTGCCCCAAAGCGTGGAGCGGTTCCAATGAGTGGCGGTGCCAAGCTTTTGGTTCGGGTGGCCGAGGTTGTGCAGGTCAATGACCTGATCAAACGTTTCCGCTTTGTGACCCGCGACGGATCGCCCCTGCCGGCGTTTTCGGGCGGGGCGCATACCGTTGTGGAAATGGATGACCACGGCACCCGTCGCCTGAACCCCTATTCCCTGATGTCGGACCCTGCGGATACCAGCGGTTACGAAATCTCGGTCCGCCGCGATGATGCGGGGCGGGGTGGGTCGCTGTATATGCACGCCCATGTGACCCCGGGGATGGAGATGGTTCTGTCGCACCCGATGAACCTGTTCCAACTGGACGGGCGGGCGCGCAAGCATCTGATGATTGCGGGCGGCATTGGCATCACGCCTTTCCTTGCGCAGATCAAGCAGCTCACGCATTTCGGCGGGCGGTTCGAGTTGCACTATGCGGCGCGGAACCGCGCCCTTGGGGCCTATATGGCCGAGTTGAAGGCCGCGCATGGCGACAGGGTCAACCTGTACTTTGACGACGAAGGGCAGGCGATTGACCTGAAATCTTTGCTCAATCGCCAGCCCATTGGCACGCATCTGTATGTCTGCGGGCCGAAAGGCATGCTGAACTGGGTGCGGAAGTCGGCCGAAGCGCAGGGTTGGCCCGAAGCATCGGTGCATTTTGAGGAGTTTCTGGCCCCCGGCACGGGCCAGATATTCCAGGCCCAGCTTGCCACATCCGGCAAAACCGTGACCGTGGGCACCCACCAATCCCTGCTGGAGGCGATCGAGGCGGCGGGGGTGGATGCTCCCTATCTGTGCCGGGGGGGCGCCTGCGGCCAATGCGAAACCAATGTCCTGCACTGTGACGGCGAACTGATCCACCGCGACCACTGGCTGACGCCCGAAGATCAGGCCGCAGGCACCAAGATCATGCCCTGCGTCTCGCGCTTCGAGGGCAAGACCCTTATTCTGGAAAGATAACCCATGGCCCTGGACATCAAACCCGGCGCGTTTGCCGATTTCTTCAAGGACGAGACGTTTCGCGACGACTTTACGTTCAAGAACTCGCCCGCCGCCATACGCCGCTTTCC
>CAMDHB010000185.1 GCA_945897655.1 Pseudorhodobacter antarcticus | reverse complement strand
AGGAAAGCTGCAGCTTTTCCCCGGCCTGCAATCGCAAGTCCGCCATCGTTTGCACCCCCGAAGGGCGGCGCAGGTCAAACGCCTCAAACAGACTGCGCCCAACCAGACCTTGGCTTGTTTGCAGTTTGGCCAAGGTCGGCCCACATTGTACGATCCCACCCTGTGCATTCAAGATGAGGTGCATCGGCATCAAGCGGTCCATCGCCGCCTCGGGCAGCAAGGTTCCTGTCATCTGATCCAACATTCACTGCGCCGCCATTCCCAGGTGAAAGGGTCGTGCGGCGGTGAAGGCCCTGTCCGCGATCTGGATCGAAATCACCTCACCCCCCGCCTCAACACCCTGATACTCCAGCAAGACCAACGCGCCATAATCATCTGCCATCGCCCGCAGCAGACCAACCATCAGATGACCCACACCGCGCAAGGGTGCCGCGCAACGCAAGGTGAACTGGCCGTGGTCAAGATCGGACAGTTCCAAGTCCGGCACCTCCAGATTGGGCAGGATCAGACGCCCCCGTTCCGGCAACTCCTCCAGCGAGTTGACGAAGTCGGCGAAATTGGCGCCGCTGAACCGCAAAAGCCGCCGCAATGACGTCTGGGTTTCATGGCTGACCAGATAAGCCCCCAAATCCTCAAGCAGGGTTTCGCGCGGACGGCGCAGCACGCGCACCGCCGTATCGATGACCATGTCGGTCAAGACATCAGGATAGGTCAACATGGCCTCGAATCCATCAAGGCCAAGCTTGGCTTCACTCGCGATCGTGTCCCAGGCCGATTGGCCATAGGTGTCGCGTAAAAAACATTGTATCGAACGGTTTATCAGACCATGCATCATTCAGGCTCCCGCGGTTCCGCCTGAACCTTGCGGGGCAAGTGTTAAGAATCTGCCAAGATCCATGCTGGCTTTGTGTATGATCCATGGCCCACGTCAAATTGTGATCGGCTTGCCGGGGCATTCGCAGAAAACGGCTGGTCATAGTCGTACAAATGGTTAACGCCAGATGAATTCCGACACACCAACATACTGATTTTGTTATACTTTAAAGGGCGCCCACATCTGGACGCCCTCGTTTTGTCAAGCCTGCAACCACATCAAAAATCAGTCGGCGCCCCGCCTTCCTGTTTGCGCCGCGCGACAAAGCGGCGCAGGTCTTCCATATGATCCCCGTTCATCGCCGGGGCCTCGAACTCGGCCAGGATCTGCTTGTAAACCCGGTGCGCCCGTTCCGTCGTCCACTGCGCGCCGTCCAGTTGCCAGGCCTCATAGTTGCGCCAATCGCTGATCATGGGCGCGTAGAACGCGGTCTGATACCGGTCCTGGGTGTGCTGGCAGCCGAAGTAATGGCCACCCGGGCCAACCTCGCGGATCGCATCAATCGCGATGTCGTCCTCGGTCGTGGCAAAGGTGGACTCTTCGAAATAACGCTGGATCATCTGCAGCACTTCGCAGTCCATGATGAACTTTTCAGGGCTGGCGATCAGCCCGCCCTCCAGCCAGCCCGCCGCGTGGTACACCATGTTGGTGCGGCTTTGCACGGCCGCCCAGAGCGAGTTCGATGTCTCCCACATCGCCTGCCCATCCGGCACGTTCGCGGCACAGACACCCGACGACCGCAGCGGCAGCTTGTAATGGCGCACCAACTGCCCGGTCATTTGCGTCGCGCGCATGTATTCGGGCGTGCCAAAGGCGGGCGCCCCCGACTTCATGTCAACGTTTGACGTGAATGTCCCAATCGCCACCGGGCAACCCGGGTTGATGTATTGCAACAAGGCCACCGCCGCCAAAGCCTCGGCCAGCGACAGCGCGACCGCGCCCGACATGGTCACCGGCGCCATAGCCCCGGCCAAGGTGAACGGCGTCACCACCACGGGCTGTCCGCGCCGCGCCAGACGCATCGCGCCGTCCAGCATCGGGTAATCATGCTTCAGCGGGCTGACCGAGTTGATGTTGGTGTACATCCGCGGCTTGGCCTGAAACTCCTCCTCGGACAGACCACCCGCAATGCGGGCCATCTCCATCACATCCTCGACCCGCTCGGCCCCCAGGGAATAGGCATGCACGACCTTGTCCGTCAGCGTCAGCTTTTCATACAGGCAATCCAGATGGCGGACAGATGGATGGATGTCGATCGGTTCGACCGGATAGCCGCCCGCGATGTGGATGCAGTTGAAATACTGCGTCAGCTTCATGAAATCCTTGAACGTCTCAAAGTCACCAGACCGCTTGCCGCGTTCCAGATCCCACGAGTTGGGGGGTGACGAGACGTTGACAAACAGCATGTGCTTGCCCCCCATGATCACTTCCCGATCGGGGTTACGTGGCGTGATGGTAAAGGTTTCCGGCGCGTGGGCCAGCATCTCAATCACAAAGTCTTCGTCCATGCGCACATTGGTGCCGTTCACCGTGCATCCGGCCTGCTTCAGGATTTTCACCGCATCCGGGTTCAGAAACTCGATCCCGATGTCGCGAAGGATGCGCATCGCACCCCGATGAATGGCCTGAACGCCGTCGGCATCCAGCGGTTCTGTCGGACGATCCGGGTTGACGGGGATGCGCCACGGCATCTGATCTATGACAGAAGACCCTGCGCGTTCCTTGTTGCCAGCCCGGCCACCGGCCCGGCGACGCCGGTTTGAATCGTCACTCATCGGTCTCTCCATAGATTTCGGCAGAAGATGACCTAAAGCGCCCCACGGCGCGCACTCTGTTACCGACGAAGATGCGTCGTTTTTGCGCGCCGTCAGGTTTCCGGGGTGCCCCGACCATCAATCCAGGCAGCTATACCGCTGATGTTGTCCAGCACGACATCGGCATGCTGAGCCAACTCGTCCCGCGTGGCGATGCCTGTCAACACCGCTACCGCATGCATTCCCGCAGCACGCCCCGCCTCAAGGTCATGCCGGCTGTCACCCACCATCGCAACACGGGACGGCGTCAGATCAAACCGGCGCAAGAATTCCAGCAATTGCCCCGGTGCAGGTTTGCCACCCCAGCCAGAATCGCAGCCCACGACATAGTCGAACAGGTCCAGCACACCGGCCCGCTCAAGATGCACCCGTGCCGGGTATTCGGTGTCATTGGTGGCCAGGCCCAGGCGCAACCCAAGGGCCTTCAGCGCTGACAACACCTCGCGCAGCGGAACGGCAGGCAGCATCGGGGCCGCGGCTGACAGGGCGTTCAATCGGTCATTCAGGGCACCGAGCGTGATCCCCGTCAAATACCCATGCAAAATGGCCGCGATTTCAGGCGTGGTCATCGCGATGACCGGGCTGGTCGGGGTGAATGTCTGGGTGTCAGGGTCATATCCCAAAACCGCCCCCAACCGCCGCGCCTCGGCCGCGTCGGGCGCAAATTCGGCCAGAACGCTTTGCGTCCAGGCCCCCCAGCTTGCCCGAAAGTCAAACAGCGTGCCGTCCTTGTCGAAAATCACCGCATCCAGCATCTCAGGTCCAGTTCCAGCTTTCACCGCCCGGCAAAAGGGCGCGCGCCTGCATCGGCGCCGTATAGGGCAGGCCACGGCTGTCGCAAAACGCGATCACCAGTTGGTCCTCGGTCAGGACATAATCCAGCACCGTCCCAAGAAAAGCAGCCGAGGCCACATTTCGCACGAGGTCAGCCGGCGCGGCCCCGGTCATCGCCAAGAAAGCGTTAAGCCGGTCCACATCACCCGCCACCCACGAAAACGCCTCGGCGGCCAGCGTTTCGGCTGCTTTTCGCGCAGCACCCATGTTTTCCACAGACTTGCCCACGGTTTCCCTTCGGGTTTGAGCGAATTGATTTCTTCTTCAGAAAGGATTTCTTAACTTGTTGCGCCCAGACTTGCCAAGCGGCGGTGTGGGAAAGTGGACGTCTTCACGATGATCGGCAAGATACTCATAGTCGATGATGTGTCGACAAACCGCATCGTCTTCAAGGTCAAACTGGCCACGGCCGGGTATAACACCCTTATGGCGGGTGATGGCGCGACCTGTTTGCGCTTGGCCCAGTCTGACTTGCCCGATCTGGTTTTGCTGGACCTGAACCTGCCCGACATGTCCGGGATCGAGGTTCTTGTCCGGTTGAAGCAAAATCCCCTGACACGGCGTATCCCGGTTGTGATGTTCTCCTCTGAACATGACCCCTCACAACGCCTCGCCGCCCTGCAAGCCGGCGCTGCCGACTTTCTGGGCCGCCCGATCGACGATGAAACCCTGCTCGCACGCCTGCGCGGGCTATTGCGGGCAAGGCAGGTTGTCGGCGGCTTTTCCTCGCATGAGGGGGAGTTGGGGCTTTTCGGCATGGCAGAAGCGGCCACTGCTTTTGAGGTGCCGGGCCATGTGGCGCTGGTGTTCAACCGGACCGAGGCTGCGTTGCGGCTGCGCAAACAACTGGCCAACCACACATCTGACCGCCTGACGGTCCTTGCTTACGAGGATCTTTATGCCGATCAGAGTGCAAATGGCGCACCCGATGTCTATCTTATTGACGCTGATATTGATGCGCCCGGCGGCGGGCTGCGGGTGATGTCCGACCTTCTCAGCCGCAACACCTCTCGCAACGCCGCATTCTGCATTTTCAACCAATCCGGGCCCAGTCCGGTTCCAGCAATGGCCTTCGACCTTGGGGCAGGCGATCTGGTCGATTCCGGGGTCAACGCGGCCGAAATTGCCGTGCGCCTCCACGCCTTGGTTCAGCGCAAGCGCGAGGCTGACCGCCTGCGCGCCTCGGTGCAGGACGGGTTGCGCCTTGCGATGATCGATCCGTTGACGGGCTTGCACAACCGCCGCTACGGCATCGCCCAGTTGAACGCCATCGCCAGCCGTGCCCGGCAGGACAACACGGAATTCGCCGTGATGGTGGTTGACCTTGACCGGTTCAAGACCGTGAATGACCGCTGGGGCCATGCCGCAGGTGACGCCGTTCTGGTCGAGGTGGCATCGCGCCTGTCGGTCAATCTGCGTGCCAGCGATCTTCTGGCCCGCATCGGGGGGGAGGAGTTCCTGATCGCCCTGCCCGCCACAAACCGTGATGCCGCCAGCATCGTCGCCAAACGCCTGTGCGAGGCGGCTGAAAGCAGTCCCGTCGTTCTGGAGGATGGGACAAGGATCAGCGTCACCATTTCCATCGGCATGACAATCGGTGGCGGCGACGATCCCGAAACCCGGGGTCATGGCGTAGCCGAGATCGTGGATCAGGCCGACCGCGCCCTGATGAAATCCAAATCCAGCGGACGCAACATGGTCACCATCCTGCACCGGGCCGCATGAGCCGGGCTCCCGTCACGCCGCTTTGAACTGCGGACCCTTGGGGTCAATCCCGCGATCTGTCTCCGTCGTTGTCATCCCGTCCATGGCGCATCCGCTGGTCCAGTCGGTCAGCAAAGGCAGCCCTCGCCTCGGGCGAAAGACCCAGTATGAAATCGCGGATCACATCGCTGCCGAACTGCAACCGCCCGGCGATGTTTTGCGCCTGTGCGTCCAGCGCGGCTGACAACGCTTCAGGGTCAAAGGGATCCGCCCGCAACGCTGCCTGAATGGCCGCGCCATCGGCCTCCATCTGCTGGCGTGCTGCCCGGATATCCCCGATCTTGCCCATCACCGACTGGCGCAGCGCCTGCTTGTCCTCGGGCAACAAGGCATCGTTAAACGGGCCAAAGCCAAAATCGCGCACCATCATGTCGCCGCGCCCGCCATAACCGCCCTGCCAGGCCGTCCCCACAACAAGGCCCGCCACGGCAAGGTTGATTGCCACCGAAACGGCAAGGGCGATTTTCAAACCGCGGCTGCGGTTTGTGGTTTCGGGGGGTGGGGTCAGGTCCGTCATAACATCACTCCAACGTCCAAAGTGCGCCACCGGTGGGCAACAGGTCCAGGCTGTCCAATGTGGTGGTCCCGCGCAGCAATTCCGTCAAGGCAACAACCGGCACGGGCTGCGCAATCCCCAGGAACAAACCCGCCAGTGCCGCCGCCGACATGCCTGCCAGCGACATGCCCCCGCCAAACCAATCAGCCACCGCCGACAACCATCCGCGCGAGGGGGCCGGTGCCACGACAGGGCGCGGCTTTGGTTGCCAAGCCTCGGCATCGGCCTGAATTCGCGTCATCAATGCGTCAGACGGCGCCATCTGCTGTGTTGCAGCTTCGGCAAACAACTGGTCCAGATCATCATCCCGCATCATCACACCTCTGCCTCTTCATCACCGTCATAGCCAAGATCCTGCTTTCGCCCCGCCAAAAGGGCGGACAAGGCCCGCTTGCCCCGCGCCGTCAGGCTTTCCACAGCCTCGACGCCAATTTCCATGATCGCGGCAATCTCAGGATTGCCCATACCCTCGATGTGGCGCAACACCACCGCTTGCCGCTGCCGCTCGGGCAGTTGGGACAGAGCACCTTGCAGCGCCGCCATGCGGTCCGTCTCGATCATGCCCGCCACGACACCCTTTGACCCATCTGCCAGGTCCGGCGCATCGTCCAGCGTCACAGCCGGGCGGCGTTGGCGGGCACGTCGCAGATCGGTGCAAAGGTTCGTCACAACCCGGTAAGCCCAGGTCGAAACCTTTGCCTCGCCCGTGCGCCAATCGGGCGCCACCTGCCAAAGCCGCAGCATGGTTTCCTGCGTCACATCTTCCGCCTCGGCCCGGTCCGCCACCAGCCGCAACGCATAGCCAAGGATCCGGGGCGCAAGCCGTGCCGTCAGACGGCGCGATGCCTCGCGGTCCCCGTTGGCGTAAAGAACCAACAAGGTTTCGTCTGAAACATCGGCCAAAGTGTCGCGTGGCATTTGCATCCTGTCGTTGGCAGTACGCGTCGTCCCCTGTTCTGGCAACAAGAGAAACCATGTGGCGGGCAAAGACCCTGCCCGCCACACAACGCAGTCATTCCGGATCAGTTGTCGTTCGAACCGTCTTTGCCCATTTGGCCGTCGTGGTCACCCTTATGGCCGTCGTGACCGCCTTTGCCATGCTGCCCACGGCCCTTGCCGCGTTCCATCATTTGCGCCTTTGCGGCGTC
>CAMDHB010000184.1 GCA_945897655.1 Pseudorhodobacter antarcticus | reverse complement strand
GAAGGGACAGGTCAAGGGCTGACAAGGGTTCGTCAAACAGCAGGATCGCCGGGCGCACGGCCAGCGACCGGGCCAGCGCCACGCGCTGCTTTTGCCCGCCTGACAGTTGAGCGGGGTAGCGGTCGGCAAAACCGCCAAGGCGGACGATGTCCAGGTATTGGCGCACCCGGTCCACGATTTCCGACGCGCCAACCTTGCGCATCCGCAGGCCAAAGGCCACGTTTTCGGCAACCGTCTTGTGCGGGAACAGGGCGCCCGACTGAAAGATGGTGGCGGTGTCGCGCTGATAGGCGGGCAGATGGTCAATCCGCTCGCCTTTGATGGAAATGGACCCGCCATCCAGCTGATCAAACCCGCCAACCAGCCGCAGGGTTGATGTCTTGCCTGAGCCTGATGGCCCAAGCAGCGTCACAAACTCGCCCTTGGCAACCGAAAGGCTGACGTCATCCACGGCGATGACGGGGCCATAGGTGCGGCGAATGCGGTCAAGGTGCAGGGCTGGTGTGGTCATCCGGCGGTCGAGATGGCTATGGTTTGTTTCATGCGGGTATCCAAGGCTTCCCAGTTCGCGCCGAACTTGTCCCATCCGGCAAGGCTGAACAGGCTGAAGGTGGCGGCGATCTGGTCGTTGGTGGTGGGATAATTCGCCCAGTGCGGCGGGGGTGTCAGGTCAGACCGCGACAGGAAATCGGTGGATCCGTTCAGGAAAGCTTGCTGGGTTTCCTGTTCCAGAAGGTACGACTGGAACAGATCGGCCAGATCGCTGTGCTTGGTGCCACGCACCTTCATGAACCAGTTGGTATAGCTGGCGGTGCCTTCCTTCGGCACGGCGCCGGTGAATTCGTCGCCGTAATCCTTGAGGAACCCGAAAGCGTCGCCCGAATACATGGTGGCCACCTGCGCCTCATCCTGCAGCATCAGGTTGGTCAGTTCGGCACCGTCGCTGTACCACTTGGCCATGCGCAGCTTTTCCAACTCCAAAAACAGCGGCTCAACCTCGGCTGGGCTGTCATAAACCTCGTCAATGCCGGGGCGGCGGGGGGAGAGGAGGGCAGGGATGCACAGGTCCCAATAAAACGCGGCGGCGTCCATCGTGGTCTTGCCCAGCGCACGCGGGTCCCAGAAGTTCGCCCAACTGTCGGGCGCAATCCCGCTGGCGCGGGAGGTCAGCATCCACAGTGACCCGCCGCCGAATGGCACACCGTATTTTGCCGCATCGCCGCGCAGGGCGTCAAACCACGGGTGAACGGCCTCAAAGCCCGGAACCTTGCTGCGGTCGGTTTCCAGAAACAACCCCTCGGCCAAGCCGGTCGAGGTGGTGAATTCGTCGGCAATGGTCAGATCGAAGGGCGGGTTGTCGGCAGGGGCGGCGACGATCTGCGCCACCATCTGGTCCCAACCACCCACGGTTTCGACCTTGGTGCCGTATTTGGCGTTGAAGGCATCCACCACCAGCGCCCGAAAGCTCAACTCATGGTTGCCCGACCATGACACCACCACCAACCCCTCACCCGCAAAGGCGGATTGGGCCTGGGCGGGCAGGGCGCGGCCCAACAGGGCAGGTGCGGCTAGGCTGGCCAGGCCCTGCAAGGTGCTGCGGCGGGTCAGTGTCATGCGGTATCCTTCACGAAAAAGGCCCGCGCCGGAACGCGGGCCTGACTTGAACCTAGCCCGTGGTGCGGGCGACGGTCTGTTTCATGCGGTCGTCAAACGCCTGATAGTTGGCGTTGATCATGTCCCAGCCATCCATCGTCAGGATCTGGAACATCTTGTGATAATCCTCGTTCGAGGTCGGATAGCCGCTCCAATGTGACGGCACCGTCACATCCTTGCGCGCCATGAAGATCATCGACTTGGCCAGGAACCGGTCTTGGGTTTCCTTTTCCAGCATGTAGTTCATGAACAGATCGGCCAGATCATTGTGCTGGGTGCCGCGCACCTTGAAATACCAGTCCGCCCAGGCCGAAACCCCCTCTTGCGGCACTGCAACCTCGTATTCGCCGGGGTTTTCGGTCAGGAAGGTATAGGCATCGGACGAATAGGTCAGTGCGGCATCCGCTTCTTCCTGGTTCAGGATGTTGGCCTGTTCGGCGCCATCGCTGTACCATTTGGACACTTTCATCTTGTCCAACTCGGCAAACAGCGCTTCGGCGGTCGACATGTCATACATCTCGTCCAGACCGGCGTTGATCTGGCTCATCACGGCAGGCACAGACAGGGTCCACCACCAGGCGGCGCTGTCAGCAGTGACCTTGCCCGCCAACCGTTCGTCCCACATCAGGTTCCACGTCGTGGGCGCAATCCCCAAGGATTTGCGCGTCATCAGCATGCAGGTGCCGCCGCCGAAGGGAATGCCGAATTCCTTGGCCTTGTCGGGGCGGGTTTCATAAAACCACGGATAGACCGCCGCCAGATTGGGGATCTTGGACGGGTCGGTCTTGACATACATGTTGCCCGCGATCCCGGTGGAGGAGATGTATTCCTCGGCCACGGTCACGTCGAAGGGCGGGTTATCTTCCGGCGCTGCGGCGATCTGGGCGGTGATCTGGTCCCAGCCGCCGACGGTTTCGGCCTTGGTGCCGTATTGGGCATTGAACGGGTCGATGATCGTTTCGCGGAAAACCTGCTCGTAATTGCCCGACCAGGACACCGCGATCAGGCTTTCGCCTGCAAACGAGGTCTGCGCCGTGGCGACCGAAGCGCGCCCGATGATGGCAGGCATAGCTACGGCGGCGGTGGCAGATTTCAGGAAACGCCGGCGGTTTATCGCCGAGGTGCGGTGGCTTTCAGTCATAATGGTCCCCGTTGTTGTGCCCTTGCATGGGCCTTTTGCACAGTATTGAGAGGCAAATCCCCGCTGGTCAAGTAAATGAATCGCAAGGGGTCCCATGCACCTTTCGTCTTGCATCGGCCTGCGCTGGTGTTTCTATGCGCCATGTCCGTCCCCAATCCACCCGCCCCGCCGACTTATTTGCTCGCCGCAGTTGCGGTGGCGCTGTGCGGTGCAATCTGGGGGCTGTTCTGGTTGCCACTGCACTGGCTGGAGGGGCGGGGGGTTGGCGGCGGCTGGACGTCTTTCGTGTTCAACGTGGTGTCGATGCTTGCCCCCTTGCCGTTCCTGCTGCGCCGCGCCGCGTGGGATGGGTTTTGGCGGCAAGCCCCGGCGGGGTTTCTGCTGGGCACGGCGTTTTCGATGTATTCCGTCAGCCTGGTCATGACGGATGTTCTGCACGCGATCCTGCTGTTCTATCTGACCCCGGTCTGGAGCACGCTGGCCGGACGCGTCATCTTTGGCACCCGCCTGACCGGGGCACGCATGGTGTCCATCGCTTGCGGCGCCGCTGGAATGGCGCTCATCCTTGGCGTGACGGAGGGCTTGCCCATTCCGCGCAACGCGGGCGACTGGGTGGCGCTGCTGTCGGGCATGCTGTGGGCGGCAGGCACGATGCACAGCTTTGCAAGACCAGCCCCTGGCATTGCCGTGCCGGTGTTCACCTTTTCACTGGGCGGCGTGGTGGCGTCGGGGGGCATTCTGGCCCTGGGCGCTGCGGCAGGCATGCCGATGGCCTCTGCCGGGCCAATCTGGATGGCCCTGCCTTGGATCATCGCTGCAGCGCTGGTGTTCTTCGTGCCGCCCAATTTCCTGGTCCTTTGGGCCGCACAGCGCCTCGATTCTGGCCGCGTCGGCATTTTGCTGACGACCGAGGTTCTGGTGGGTGCCCTCAGCGCCGGGTTCCTGTCGGGTCAACCCTTTGGCTTCCCCGAAATCGCCGGAACCGCCTTTATCATAAGCGCGGGCCTGGTCGAGGTTTTGGGCCGCCGCTGACCATTCGGGGATTGCACGGGCGGGCAGGGCGGGCCTATCGTTGCGCCAACGCACCGAAAGGAAACCGGCCATGAACGTCATCCCCCGCCACGTCTGCGATCTGGGCCGCTTTGATGAGAACCCTGAAAAATCCTGGACTATCCCGAAGATCTACTACACCGACCCCGCGATTTATGAGCGGGAAAAGGAAGCGATCTTCTTCAAGTCGTGGAACTATGTCTGCCACGCGGGTCAGGTGACGGATGTTGGTGCCTATCACACCATCCAGATTGCCGATCAGAATGTGGTGGTGATGCGGGGTCAGGATGATGTCTTGCGCGCGTTCTACAACGTCTGCTCGCACCGGGCGCATGAATTGCTGTCGGGCTGCGGGCACACCAAGATGATCACCTGCCCCTATCACGCCTGGACCTATCACACCGATGGCCGCCTGCGCTCTGCCGTGGGGCAAAAGCGGGTCGAGGGGTTTGAGGCGGATGAATTCGCCCTGAAACCTGTGAAGCTGGAGGAGTATGCAGGCTTCGTCTTTGTCAATCTGGACCCTGACGCCGCGGCGCTGGCCT
Organism: Pseudorhodobacter antarcticus; assembly: GCA_945897655.1. Taxonomy (GTDB): domain Bacteria; phylum Pseudomonadota; class Alphaproteobacteria; order Rhodobacterales; family Rhodobacteraceae; genus Stagnihabitans. The sequence goes on along the minus strand of CAMDHB010000184.1, from coordinate 2,615 downwards.
CCGAGGCGGGGACGCTGGCCGAGGATATCAAGGGCTATGCCCCGGACGTACCCAGCCTGAAATTCGCCCACCGCCTGACGTATGAGATCCAGGCGAACTGGAAGAATGTCGTCGACAACTTTCTGGAATGCTACCACTGCTCCATCGCCCATCCCGCCTTTGTCGATCTGGTGGACATCAAGAATTACCACACCCGCACTTACGGGATGTATTCCAGCCACATCTCGCCCCCCGGCCGGTCGGACAACACCGCCTATCAGATCAGCGATGGCCCATCGCAGAACTTTGCCGCCTGGTGGCTGTGGCCGAATGTGACCTTTAACGTCTTTCCCGGCTCCGCCAACATCACGGTCCTGCACATCCAGCCCACCGGGCCAGAGACCACGCTGGAACATTTCGACTTCTTCTTCGCCGATGCCACCCCGACCGAGGGCGAGCAGCAGGCCATCGACTATATCGACCACGTCCTGCAGCCCGAGGATATCGGTCTGGTCGAAAGCGTTCAGCGGGGGTTGCATTCGCGCGGCTACAATCAGGGCCGCCTGATGGTGGACCGCGACCGCAGTTACAATTCCGAACACGGGCTGCACCATTTCCACAAACTGGTCCTGCAAAAGCTGGGCGATTTGTGAGCGAGTATGACTATGTCATCGCCGGGGCCGGGTCAGCCGGCTGCGTGCTGGCCAACCGCCTGACCGAGGACCCTGAGGTCCGCGTGCTGATATTGGAGGCCGGGCCGCGCGACCGGAACCCGTATATCCACATGCCCGCCGGGGTCTATAAGGTCTGGAAGGACCCGCGGATCAACTGGAACTACACTTCCGCCCCCCAACGGGAACTCGCAGGGCGGCCCATTCCCGTGCCAAGGGGCCGCGTGCTGGGCGGGTCGTCCTCGATCAACTCGATGGTCTATCTGCGCGGCCACCCCTTGGATTATGACCGCTGGGCCAGTGACTTCAACCTGCCCGAATGGGACTATGCTCACTGCCTGCCCTATTTCCGCCGGTCCGAGCGCAGCGAACGTGGCGCGGATGCGTGGCACGGCGATCAGGGCCCGCTTGGCGTCAGCATCGGGCGCAGCCCGAATGTCCTCTATGACGCCTTTGTCGAGGCGGGCCCCCAGTCCGGTTTCGGCGGCTCCAATGACCTGAATGGCTTCAACCCCGAAGGCCTTGGCCGCTATGACAGCACCAAATGGAACGGCCGCCGCTGTTCTGCCGCCGTCGCCTACCTTCACCCCGCCGCCCACCGCCCGAACCTGACGATTGAAACCGGCGCTGTGGTGCAGCGGGTCGACATCGAAGGCAACCGCGCCTCTGGCCTGACCTATTCAAAAGGCGGCCAGATGATCAGCGTCCATGCTGCGCGCGAGGTCATCCTGTGTGGCGGGTCCATCAACTCGCCCCAGATGCTGATGCTGTCGGGCATCGGGCCAGAGGAGGAGTTGCGTTCACATGGCATCAAGGTCCGCAGCCATCTGCCCGGCGTGGGGCAGAACCTGCAAGACCATGTCGACCTGATTATGCAATGGCACTGCACCAAACCCGTCACCTTGGCCCGCCTTGCCAACCCCTTGGCCAAGCTTGCCGCCGGGGCGGAATGGCTGCTGAAACGCACCGGCCCCGTGGCGTCGAACATTTGGGAGGCGGGGGGGCTGATCCGCACCAACAGTGACGTGCCATCCCCCAACATCCAGTTCCATTTCGGCCCCGTGGCGGTGGATTACATCGGCGACAAGATCCAGCTGAAACAGGGGTTTCAGCTGCATGTCAGCCAGTTGCGCCAAACCTCACGCGGGCGGTTGCGGCTGGTCAGCGCCGAGCCCGGCACATCCCCTGTGATTGCGTTTGATTTCCTGACGACTGACCATGACCGGCGCGAGATGGTCGAAGGAGTCAAGGCCGCCCGCCACATCGTGGACCAACCCGCCTTTGCCCCCTTTCGCGGGGCGGCGATTTACCCGGATGCCAATGTGCGCAGCGACGCCCAAATCCTGGACTATGTCCGCACGGTATCGGAAACCGAGTTCCACCCCTCGTGCACCTGCCGGATGGGGCAGGATGCGATGGCGGTGACGGGGCCTGACCTTAAGGTGCATGGCATTGAAAACCTGCGCGTCGTCGATGCCTCGGTCATGCCCGCCGTGATCAGCGCCAACCTGAATGCCACCGTGATGATGATCGCCGAAAAGGCGGCCGACATGATTTTGGGACGCGCACCTCTGGCCCCTTCGCGTCCACGCTTTGCCTTTGATGGCTGAGGGTCAGGCGCGCTTGGCGCTGGTACTGATCCCGATGGCGGCCAGAATGACCAGCCGGGTGGTCAGATCCCGGTAGAGCGGGTCCGCATTCAGCATGTTGAAACCCGTGTTGATCCGCGCCAGCAACAACACCCCCGTGACCGATCACCAAACCGCGCCCACCCCGCCGTAAATGCTGGTCCCGCCCAGGATGAAGGCTGTCGCGCCCAATTCAAACCCCAGCCCGGCCCAGGCCTGGCCCGTCGACACCCGCGATGTCGCAATCGCCGCTGCCAACCACGCCGCAAAGCCCTTGAGAATCAGGCTGGTGGCGATGGTGGTCAGGAAGGAATGCACCTTCAGAATGGTGATCACC
>CAMDHB010000183.1 GCA_945897655.1 Pseudorhodobacter antarcticus | reverse complement strand
TGTTCATGGAAAAACCCATCGCGACCAACAACGAGGATGCCGCGCGTGTCGTGGCCACGGCGCGGCGACTGAACCGCAAGCTGGTGCTGGGCTATATCCTGCGCGTCCACCCAAGCTGGATGAAATTCATCGAAATCGGCCAGACATTGGGCAAGCCCCTCGTCATGCGGCTCAACCTGAACCAGCAATCCTCTGGCACCGCCTGGATGTGGCACAAGAATCTGATCGACAGCCTGATCCCAATCGTCGACTGCGGCGTCCACTATGTCGACATCATGTGCCAGTTGACAGGGGCCAAGCCCGTGCGTGTGCACGGCATCGGCGCGGCGCTCTGGGCCGAGGCCGACAAGCAGAATTACGGCCATCTGCATGTGACCTTCGACGATGGCTCGGTCGGCTGGTACGAGGCGGGCTGGGGCCCGATGATGAGCGAGACAGCGTTTTTCGTGAAGGATGTGGTCGGGCCCAAAGGCTCGGTTTCACTGGTGCCAAATGACGAGGCACGCAAGGGTTCAGATGACCTGTCAGACAGTGCCGACATCGACAAGCACACCAAGACCGATGCCATTCGCGTCCACTATGCAGATGTGGGCGCCGACAAGAATTTTACCCGAAAGGATGACATCCTGTCGATGACAGACGAGCCGGGCCATCAGGAATTGTGCGACCGCGAACAGGCGTTTTTCCTGAAGGCGATCACCGAGGATATCGATCTTTCGGAATCGATGGATGCGGCTGTGAACTCGCTCCGCATCGTCTTGGCCGCGGAACAAAGCATTGCCGAAGAACGGGTGATCCGGCTGGATTGACCCTCAACTACGGGGGAAACGCGATGACCGATATCGATGCGTTGTACCGGCAGTCGGACGCCGTTGAACTGGCGGATCATGTCCGGTCGGGCGCGGTCCAGGCGTCCGAATTGGCCGAGGCCGCGATCCGGCTGATCGAAGCCCTGAACCCCCATCTGAACGCCGTCGTCGACAAACGCTATGACATCGGGCGCGGGGCCGTGGATAGGACTACGCCTCTCGCTGGAGTGCCCTTTCTGATCAAGGATCTGGCTATTTCCTGGGCCGGGGTCCGCGCCCCCAATGCGTCGCGGTTCCTCAAGGATCACGTGGCGGCATCCGACAGCCATGTGGTCAGCCGGATGAAAGCGGCTGGTCTCGCGATGCTGGGCGTCACCAATGCGCCCGAAAACGGCTGGTCCATCGCAACCGAGCCTGTACTGTATGGGCCCGCGCTGAACCCGTGGGATGCGGGCGCGACACCGGGCGGGTCAAGCGGCGGGTCGGCGGCTGCCGTGGCGTCGGGCATGGTACCGCTGGCCGAATCCACCGACGGCGCGGGGTCAATCCGCGCGCCCGCCGCCTGTTGCGGCGTGGTCGGGCTAAAGCCCACGCGCGGCAGGGTCAGCGCGGCCCCCTTTGGCGATTGGTGGGTGGGCGGGGCTTACGGCCTGTGCAATTCGCGCTCTGTGCGCGATACGGCAGCCTATCTGGACGCGGTGTCTGGGTCGGTTCCCGGCGACCCCTATCCCATCCCTCCGCCGCCCGAACCCTTTCTGCGCGCGATGCAGCGCGATCCGGGCCACCTCAGGGTGGGCTATACCGTCACCGCACCGGGGCCGGTGGACGCCGAAGTGCGCGCGGCGGTCGAGAAGGTAGCGTACCTCTTGGAAGAGTTGGGCCACCGGGGCGAGGAAAAGAACATGGGCGTCGATCTGTCGGCCCTCTGGCAGACCTACACCGCCATGTCGGTGGTCGAACCTGCCAATTTCTGGTCCCATGCCGAAACGCTGGTGGGCCGTCCTGTGACTGCACTGGATGTGGAGCCAATCACTTGGGCCATCTTGAAGCAAGGCCGGGCGGTCAGGGCCGTGGACCATGTGGCGCGGGTGGAATCCTTGCGCCAATCGGCCCGCAAGATCGTGCAGGACCTGCTGCCCTACGACATCTTCATCACCCCGACCCTGACCCAGCCGCCCCGGCCCAAGGGCCATTACAACATGGGCCTGAACGACCTTGCGGCCTACAACGCGCTCTGGGCCGATGCGATGTTCCTGTTTCCCTTCAACATCTCGGGCCAACCGGCGATGTCGCTGCCTTTGGGGCAGTTTGCGGGTGGCTTGCCTTTGGGCATACAGATCGTCGGACGTCAGGGACAAGAGGCACTGCTTTTGTCCGTGGCACGCATCTTGGAACAGGCCGTGCCTTGGGCCCACCGGCATCCGCCGATCTCGGCTTGGGCAGGGCAGAAAGGGGACGGACATGCCGCATGATCTGGTGCTGAAATCGGGCCGCGTGATTGACCCGTCACAGGGCATCGACCGGGTGGTCGATGTGGCCTTTGACGGCGCGCGTGTGGCCGCGATTGGCCCCGCGCTGGCCGGGACGGAGGAGCGCGATTGCACAGGCCTGATCGTAACGCCGGGGCTGATCGACCTGCACACCCATGTCTATTGGGGCGGCACCTCGCTGGGTGTCGATGTGGATGCCTATGCTCGGCAGTCGGCGGTGACGACCAGCGTGGATACGGGCAGCGCAGGCCCCGGCAACTTTCCCGGCTTTCGGGCGCATGTGATCGAGCGGGTGACGTCGCGGGTGCTGGTCTACCTGCATGTCTCATTTGCCGGGATATATGCCTTTTCTCCAACAATCATGGTGGGCGAAAGCCATGACATGCGCCTGATGGCAGCGCGCGAGGCGGTGGCCGTGGCCAAGGCAAACCCCGACTGCATCATTGGCATCAAGGTGCGGGTCGGACGCAATGCCAGCGGTCCGTCGGGCATCCAGCCGTTGGAGGTGGCGCTGGATGTGGCCGATGCCACGGGCCTGCCCCTGATGGTGCATATCGACGAGCCTCCCCCGACCTATGCCGACGTGGTGGACCGCCTGCGCAAGGGCGATATCCTTACCCATTGCTTCCGCCCTTTCCCGAATGCACCCTGTCACGCCGATGGCCAAGTACGCGAGGCCGTGCTGAACGCCCGCGCCCGCGGTGTCCTCTTTGACATCGGCCATGGCATGGGATCGTTTTCCTGGGACACGTCGCGCAAGATGGTGGCGGCGGGGTTTTGGCCCGACACGATTTCATCCGATGTTCACGCCATGTGCATCCAGGGCCCGGCTTGGGACTTGTTGCGGACGATGACCAAGTTTCTGGCCCTTGGCCTGTCCCTGCCCGAGGTCGTGGCGCGAACGACCGTCAATGCGGCAGCGGCTCTGCGCAGACCGGCGTTGGGGACTTTCGCCATCGGGGCCGCGGGGGATGCAAGTGTGATCGCTTTGGAAGACCACGCCATTGATCTGGAAGATGTGATTGGTGAAATCGTGCCACATCCGCAAATGCTAACGGCACAGGGCATGGTCATCGGCGGGCGGTGGGAGGCTGCGGGGCAATGAGTGAGGTTTCCGTCTGGGCCTATCAGTGGGATCTGCAGGATCTGGGGTTGAATGCCGCCTTGACCGCCTTGTTGGGTGTCGGCGCAGGCATGGTCAGCATAGCCACGTCGTATCACGCCGGGCGGTTCCTGCAGCCCGGCAACCCCCGGCGGCGGGTCTATTTCCCGCAGGATGGCACGGTCTATTACCAGGTGGACTCCGACCGCTGGTCAGGTGCCGAGATTGTGCCGCTACAGGCCGACATCGTGGCCAGCGAGGGCGACAAGTTGGCCGAACTGATCGCCCAACGGGACCAGGGTGGCGCGGGCGTCAGTTGCTGGACCGTCTGCCTGCACAACACCCGCCTTGGCATGCTGCATCCCGCCCATGTCGTCCGCACAGCCCACGGCGACCCGCATTACTATGGGCTTTGCCCCTCCAGCCCTGCCGCGCGCGCCTATGTGGTGGGACTGGTCAAAGAGATTGCCGAGCGCTACCGGCCAGATCGTATCGAGCTAGAAAGCCCGGATTTCTTGGGGTTTTCGCATGGCTTCCACCATGAAAAGGACGGATTGCCAGTGTTGCCCGAGGATGATTTTCTGTTGGGCATCTGCTTTTGCCCGCATTGTCTGGCGCGGGCCAAGGCTGCGGGTGTCGACGGGCAGGCGGCCCGGATGGCGGTGGCAGGGCTGCTTGACGCGGCCTTTGCCCGCGAACTGCCGCAAGCGCAATTCCCAGACTTCCCCGAAGACGGCATCGCGGCCTTTGCCCGGCTTCCGGTATTGTACGACTACCTCTCCTGGCGCAGCGAGCCAGTCACGTCCCTCATCGCCGAGATCAAGGCCGTGGTGCCCGCAGGGGTGCGCCTTCTGCTGATCGATTTCGAAGGCTCCTGGTGGGGCGGCGTCGACGTGGCCGCTGTTGCCCCGCATGTCGACGGCCTGTTGTATTGCGCCTATTTCACGGCGGTTGACAGGATTGCCGACCTGATGACCGAAGCGCGGCATCGGATCGGGCCTGAAAAGACCTTGATTGCGGGCTTTCAACTCTTCCATCCCAATGTGAAGGACCGCGATGATCTGGCGGCGCGGGTTTCCGCGGCAGCCCCTTGGGCAGATGGGTTCAATTTCTACAATCTGGGGCTGGTTCCGCCCAAGCGGCTGGACTGGATCCGAACCGCCGTGGCAAGTGCCCCGGGTCGACGCTCGTGATGGGGCAAGGGGTGCTAACCGACGCTCGCGCACCTGTCTCAGCTTCCTAGTCTGGGCAAACCCCCAGGCCGGAAGAAAGCCGCGTCGTTGAAGACCGAGCATCTCGTAGCCGCCCCAAGGCCAATCCAAAGGCGCGGATGATCTATACGGTCCCGGATTTCCAGAATCCGGCGGGCGTCACCCTGTCGTTTGCCCGCCGCAAGCAGTTGATCGCGCTGGCCAACTGCCACGGTCTGATCGTTCTGGAAGATACCCCCTTTCGCCACATCCGGTTTTCCGGTCAGAACCTGCCCACCCTCCAATCTCTGGACACCGAGGGACGGGTCATTCACCTGGGCAGCTTTTCCACGGTCCTCGTCCCTGGACTGCGGATCGGCTGGGCAGTCGCCGCCCCTGCCCTGCTGTCCCGCCTGGGCCTGCTCAGGGTCGCCGCCGGCACCCAGACTTCGACACTTCAAAGGGCCGCAGCCAGCCTGTTTCTCGACCACCACGACCTGACCGCCCATATCGCGCCCCTGCAGACCGCTTATGCACGCAAGCAGGAGGCCATTCTCGACGCGATCCGGCAGCATTTCCCGCAAAAGATCACCGTAACCGACCCCTAGGGCCGTCCCTTTATCTGGGCCACGTTCCCGGATGGCTTTGATGCCACCGCCTTCATGCGCGATGTGGCCCTGCAGCAGGCACGCGTGCGAAAGCCAAACCTTTTGGCGAAAGCGACCGGATCAGCGCGTTTGCCTTTCGCAAATCGGCGGCCGAGGTCGTTGCCGGCACCGACCTTCGATCCTTGAGCGATCCAAAGCATCGACACCCCGCTGTCACAGTGGGGCGCTGCCTTGAAACGGGCTCACGGCATGGCCAGTGCAACCGGTTCCGATGACAGGACTTCGCCCGCGTCAAGCAGCAGGTCTTCCCGAAACTGATCAGCCACCAGCTGCACGCCGACCGGGCTTGAACCTGCATAACCTGTTGCAACCGTCAAACCGGGCAGGCCCATGAAGGGCATGGCGATCATCGGCAGTTGCGCTTCCAGCACGGCGTCGAACGAGGCGGACGAGGCGACGTCAAGGTGATTGATGAAGGGTAATTCTCCCGAAACCGGGCACAGGACCAGCGGCCACTCCGCCAGAAATGTCCGCCACAAGCGCGTAAGCCTCGCACGCGCCCTTAGAGTGGACATAAGCCCATGCAGGTCGATTTCCGGGCAGTGGCGTGCCAACTGGCTGTAAACGAAATTTGCGTCCGGATCGTTTTCGGCGCGCAAGGCTGCCCCGGCGTCATGCCGGAACTCGGCCATCCACAGGCGCAATTGCATCTCCATTGCCTCGCGCAGCGGCGGCGGCTGCACCTCTTCCACCCGGTAGCCCGCATCCCGGAGCTTCGCCGCCGCGGCACGCAGCGCATCTCGGACGGGCTGGGCGACCGGCATGCCATCCGGCGCTTCGACATAAGCAACCACGCGGGGCACGTCAGCACCCTGCGGTGGCATCGCTTGCCACCAAGGATCCCGCGTGTCTCGCGCGGCCATGACGGCCAAGGCAAGTCGCAGATCGGCAACCGATCTGGCCAACGGGCCGGACACCGCCATCAACTGCCCACCGATCAGCCGATCTCCGGAAGTCGCATTAAAGGCGGCGACCCGACCCAAAGAAGGACGCAGGCCATGTACGCCACAGGCATAGGCCGGGTACCGGATTGATCCGGCAATGTCAGTTCCGTGGCCGATAGCCCCCATGCCGGACGCGACCGCAGCACCGGCCCCGCCGGAAGACCCGCCCGGCGTCAGGGTCCGGTCTCGCGGATTTGTGGTCCCGCCATGCAGGCTGTTGCGCGTGAACCAGCGCAGCGAAAATGCGGGGGTATTCGTACGACCAACGACAATCGCGCCTGCCTTGCGCAGGTTTGCCACCACCGGGCTGTCAAACTCCGCGCCAAGGTTTGCCTGGGTTCGCAGACCGTTGGTGGTGGCATACCCCACTTGGTCGACGTTCACCTTTATCGTGACCGCAACACCGGTCAACGGGCCCGGGGTATCACCACGCGCCAAACCGATGTCGGCGGCTTCTGCCGCAGCAAGAGCCTGATCATCCATGCGCTGGACGATCGCGTTAAGGGCAGGGTTGATTGCCTCGATCCGCTCCAACACGGACGAGACCGCTTCCTTCACTGAAATCTGTCGTGCGGCAACCATTGGCACCAGTTCGCTTGCTGAGAGCGTCCATAGTTCGGTCATTTGTTCTTCCTGCAAACAAAGGGATCGGCCATTCGACATAAGTCCCATGGCAAAAGCAGGATGACAGCTATAGCGCGACGATCAAGATGAGAGTCGCGCGACCATCTGTTTCGGAAGGTTTCTTTGGGGTGCCGTCAGACGAAAACGAACGCGTATCGGTTTTCGAGCGATGGCGGACAGTTGGGCGGTC
>CAMDHB010000182.1 GCA_945897655.1 Pseudorhodobacter antarcticus | reverse complement strand
ATGATATTCCTTTCAGCGGCCAAAGGGGGGGACACAGCGTCTTGCCAACCAGATTGCCGAACTTCCTCTCTTATCGACCGGGCCTGCGATTCGTGCGCTCACCTAGATCAGGGCCGCGCACTGATCTTTGGCAGACCGCAGTTTCGGGGGCATCTGGGGTGGGTCGCGCCAAACGCGCGCAGGGATCTGACCATGGCTGACGGGGCAAAGTCGGCCCATCATGGTTAACGCATTCTGAACAGAAAATCTTAAGTTATTGAATTTAGTTCTTTTTCAAAAGCGTCCACATGTGGACACTCACGGCATCACCTCAAATCGGTCCACATCGACCATGCCAAAGTCGGTGATTTTCAGATGCGGGATCACCGGCAGGCACAGAAAAGCCAGTTGCAGGAACGGCTCCTCCAGCGTCACCCCCAACGACCGCGCCGCCGCCCGCAGCGTCCCCAGATCCCGCCTGACCACCTCAAACGGCTCCAACGACATCAACCCCGCCACAGGAAGGGCCAGTTCCGCCAGAATCCGGCCCCCTTCAACAACCACAAACCCACCCTCGATCTCTCCCAACCGGTTCGCAGCCAACGCCATATCCCCATAGTCCGCCCCCACAACCGCGATATTGTGATGATCATGACAGACCGTGGACGCAATCGCCCCCCGCTGCAGCCCGAACCCCTTGACGAAGCCCGTGGCTCGGTTGCCGTTCTTGCCATACCTTTCGATCACCGCGATCTTGACCAGATCGCGGTCAATATCAGGCCGCTTGTCGCCATCCTGCGGGGCGATATCATAGGTCAGATGCTCGGTGATGATCTTGCCCGGCATGATGCCAATCACCGGCGTCTCAACCCGGTTGCCCCCTGTCCTGAAATGCTGGGCCTCCATCCGGGGCGCCTTGACCGAATGGCGGGCGACCGGCGGGATCACCTCCCGCGCCGCAAAGGCCGCATCCCCAACCCGCACCCCGCCGGCAAAGACCGCCTCCACCCGGCAGCTTTCCAGACTGTCAACCACCACGATATCCGCCCGCTTGCCCGGTGCGATCAACCCCCGGTCCTTCAACCCGAACGCCTCCGCCGCCGAAAGGCTGGCCATCCGGTAGGCCGTCAACGGCGTCGCCCCCAGTTCAATCGCGGTGCGGATGATGTAATCCAGATGCCCATGTTCCCCGATATCCAGTGGGTTCCGGTCGTCCGTGCAAAAACACATGTAGGGCGCGAACCGTTCCGTCAGCAGCGGCGCCAACGCGTGCAGGTCCTTGCTGACCGACCCCTCCCGCACCAAAACTCGCATCCCCTTGCGCAGCTTTTCGAGCGCCTCCGGGGCCGTCGTCGCCTCATGTTCCGTCATGATCCCGGCGGCGATATAGGCGTTCAGATCGTTGCCCCGCAGCAAGGGGGCATGCCCGTCGATATGCCGGCCCCGAAACGCCTCCAACTTGGCCATGCAACCCGGATCGCGGTTGATCACGCCCGGAAAGTTCATGAACTCGGCCAACCCAATCACGCGGGGGTGGTCCATCAGCGGCGCAATATCCTCGGCCACCAAAACCGCCCCGGTGGTTTCCATGTGGCTGGACGGGACGCAGGACGAAAGCTGCACCCGGATGTCCATCACCGTGCGGCTGGACGCCTCCAAAAAGTATCTGATCCCTTCCAACCCGCAGACATTGGCAATCTCATGCGGATCACAAATCGCCGTGGTCACCCCATGCGGCCCGACGCAGCGGTCAAACTCGAACGGGGTTACCAGCGAGGATTCGATGTGCAGATGGGTGTCGATAAAGCCCGGCACCAGAATGCGGCCTGAAAAGTCCAGTTCCACCCGTCCGCGATAGTCGCCAAAGACGCCGACAATCGTGTCGCCACAAATCGCCACGTCGGTTTCCACCAGATCGCCGGTGATCAGGTCAAACACCCGTGCACCTTTCAACACCAGATCGGCGGGCAGGATGCCACGGGCCTGATCAATGCGGTCGGACAATGTGGCGCGCGGCATGGGGTGGTCTCCTGTGATCAGATGTTTTGACCATCCCGCGAAATGGGGCCTTTGCCAAGTCCGCTGATCCGAACCGCAGCCATGCCAGTAGGGGCTTGCGCTCATCCACCCGCCATGGAACCCTGCCCGGATGAGACCCCTGCGTGGCATCATCCTCAAGATCATTTCGGTGCTGGTCTTCATCGTCATGGCGTCGATGATCAAGGCCACGGCGGCCCATGTTCCGCCCGGGGAAGCCGTGTTCTTTCGGTCATTCTTTGCCATCCCCGTGATCCTGGTCTGGCTGGCCTTGCAGGGGGAGTTGTCAACAGGCTTTGGCACGGTCAACACGATGGGCCATGTCTGGCGCGGTTTGGTGGGTACGCTGGCGATGGGGATGGGGTTTGCGGGGCTTGGCTTGCTGCCGCTGCCCGAGGTGACAGCCATCAGCTATGCCGCGCCCCTGATGGTGGTGGTGCTCGCGGCGATGTTCCTGGGCGAGGATGTCCGCGCCTTTCGCATCGCCTGTGTCGCCCTGGGCCTGACCGGGGTGTTGATCGTCCTCAGCCCAAGGCTGACCATCACCAGCGGCGCCGGGGTCGGCCATGCCGAGGCGTTGGGGGCGATGGTCGTGTTGTGCGGTGCCCTCTTCGCGGCGATGGCGCAGGTCTTTGTCCGCAAGCTGATATTGACCGAAAAGACCACAACGATTGTCTTCTACTTCTCCGTCACCTCGACCGTTCTGTCCCTGATCACGTTGCCCTTTGGCTGGGTAATCCCGACCGGGCGGGAGGTGGCACTGCTGATCGGGGCCGGGGTACTGGGCGGGGTGGGCCAGATATTCCTGACTGCCAGCTACCGCGAGGCCGATGCTTCGTTGGTCGCACCCTTTGAATACGCCTCGATGCTGTTCGCGCTGGGGATCGGCTATTTCGTCTTTGGCGAGGTGCCGACCCTGACCATGCTGGCCGGGGCGGCGCTGATTGTGACGGCGGGTATCCTGATCATCTGGCGGGAGCGCAAGTTGGGGTTGGAGCGGGCCCGCAGCCGGACGGCGGTGACCCCGCAGGGGTGACAGCGCGCTGGTCGTTGGACCGATCCTTGCCTGCCGACCCAAAGGATCAATCGCCCAAGGGGATGGTCCATCCGGTATGGTCAGCCCAATCCGTGGCCCCAACCATGATCAGGTCAAACACCGGGTCCTTGATGTCGTAATAGACTTCGATGTCATCGGGGAACCGGGCGGCAAGGTTGTGCTTGATCGTGGCATAGGCAGCGGCTGCAAGGGGGTGGGCGCGCAGGTAATCGCGGCAGAGGAGGGGGTAGCGTTGGTTGAAGCGGCCCTGTTCGCGGGAATGGATATTGGCGACTGGGTTTTCGCCCCGGTACAGGACTTTGCCAAGCTCGGCGGCGGACAGTGTCAGGCCGGGCGGCAGGTGGTCGGTGGTATGCGGGCGGCGGGTCAAGCCTGCGGCGGCAAGGCTGGCGTGGTTCAGGTCCGAAAGGCGAGTCACCGTCACTTGCACATCAATGATGTCTTTGGCGGGCAGGCCGGGCACGGCGGTTGAGCCGATATGATGGACGATTGCGCCAGCGGGCAAGGCAGGTCCAAGGCTGGCCTTGACGCGGGCAAAGGCGGCGGGCCAGGTCGGATCGGGTGGGACGATGAGGATGCGCACGGCGTTCCCCCTTGGGTCGCAACTGGCCGCAGGATGGCGGAAAGCGGGTTGGGGGCCAAGGGCAACTCTGCTATCAGCAGGGAAAATGGGGAGGCGGCGATGGTGCATCTTTGGGTTCGGGCCGAGCAGCGGGCGCATGAAGAGCGGGTGGGTTTGACGCCTGAGGGGGCCGCTGCGCTGGTGCGGGCGGGGATCAGGGTAACGGTCGAGGCCTCCTCGGTCCGGGCCATTCCGATTGACGGCTACCGTGCTGCGGGCTGTGAAATTGGGGTCGAGAACTCTTGGCCGGACGCGCCGCTCGATGCGATTGTGTTTGGGTTGAAAGAGTTGCCGGAGGATGGCACGCCGCTCCGCCACCGGCATATCATGTTTGGCCATGCCTATAAGGGGCAGCCTGCGGGGCGGGAGTTGCTCAAGCGGTTCAAGGCGGGGGGCGGGGTTTTGTATGACCTCGAATACCTTGTTGGCGAGGACGGGCGGCGGGTGGCGGCGTTTGGGTATTGGGCGGGGTTTGCCGGGGCGGCTTTGAGCTTGAAGTGCTGGGCGGCCCAACAGAGGGGCGGGATTTGCGGGCCGGTGGCGGTTTATGCCAGCCGGGCGGCCTTGGTGGCCGAGTTGGAGCGCGAGATGGCGGGGCTTTCGCGGCCTTCGGCGATCATCATCGGGGCCTTGGGGCGCGTGGGCACGGGGGCAGCGGACTGTCTGAATGCGATGGGGGTCAGGCCTACCAGATGGGATATGGCGGAGACGGCGGGTGGCGGGCCGTTCCCGGAAGTGTTGCAGCATGACATCTTCTTGAATTGCATTCTGGCGCGGCCGGGGTGCCCGGTGTTTGTGCCTGCAAGTGCCCGGGATGGGGCACGGGCGTTGACGGTGATTGGGGATATTGCCTGTGATCCGACCTCGGATTTCTCGCCCATCAAGGTGTATGACCGGGCGACGGATTGGGACGCGCCGGCTTTGCGGGTGGCTGATGTGCCGCCGCTGGATGTGACGGCGATTGATAACCTGCCCTCGCTGATGCCGGTGGAGAGCAGTGAGGATTATGCGGCGCAGCTGTTGCCGTCGCTGTTGACGCTGGTTGCCTTGGACAGTGGTGTCTGGGGGCGGGCCAAGGTGGAATTTGATCGCCATGTGAAGGCGGTTTGAGGAGGGGCTATGACGATACATTGGTGTGGCACGGGGCTGTCTTCGGGGCCGGGGTTGCGGAAACTGATCGAGGCGGGGCACCGGGTGGTGGTGTGGAACCGGACGGTTTCCAAGGCGCAGGAGGCGGTAGGTGATATTGCCACGGATATCCGGGCGTACTCGTTGGAGGCGTTGACGGCGGCGCTGGAGCCCGGCGATATCGCGATTTCGATGCTGACGGTGGATCACCATGTGGGGATCGCCAAGGCGTGTCTGGGCAAGGGGGCTCACTTTGTGAGTTCGTCCTATATCTCGCCCGAGATGAAGGCGCTGGATCAGGCGTTCCGCGATGCGGGGCTGGTGTCGGTCAATGAGGTTGGCCTTGACCCGGGGATCGACCATCTGATGGCGCATGATCTGGTGGCGCGGTATCGGGCGTCGGCGGGGTATGATGCGGAGAACGTGCTGTCTTTCCTGAGCTATTGTGGCGGCGTGCCGAAGATCCCCAATCCGTTCCGCTACAAGTTTTCCTGGGCGCCGCTGGGGGTGCTGAAGGCGCTGCGCTCGCCCTCGCGGTCTTTGCGGAATTTCAGTGAACTGCGGGTGGCGCGGCCTTGGGATGCGATCACGCGGTATGATGCACCGCTGCCCTCGCCGGAAAGCTTTGAGGTCTATCCGAACCGGGACAGCTATCCGTTCATGCAGGATTACCGGTTTGATGATGCCTGGAAGGTGCGCGATTTTGTGCGGGGCACGATCCGGCTGAACGGCTGGGCCGAGGCCTGGACACCGGTGTTCCGCGAGATTGAGACGTTGTCGGGGCCGGAGGGCGATGCCCGGCTGGCCGAGATGGCGGCGGAGTTTGTGCGCGACAACTCCTATGCCCCGGGCGAGCCGGACCGGGTGTTGCTGTTCGTCGACCTGAAGGCCGAGCGGGACGGGCGGATCATGTTCCACGAGACCTGGGCGATGGATGCCTGGGGCGACGCGCGGGGCACGGCGATGGCGCGGCTGGTGTCGACGCCAGTGTCGATGGCGGTCACATCGCTCTTGAAGCGCGAGATTGCGGTGGGGGTGCATGCCGCGCCGCATGATCTAAAGCTGATTGACAGTTGGTTGGGTCAGGTTCGGGGGTTGGCGCAGTATATGGAGCGGATTGACCATACGGCGTGAGGGTGATGGGCTGGTTTGCATTTTCCAGAAAATGCAACCCAGCCCCGGCTTCCGCCAGCCGGGGATTGCCCATTCTGCAAGGGGGCAGGCAGATCCAGACGCTTTGGAATCAAGGAAATTGCAAGCGGCTTTTGGCTTTTGTTCATCGGGTTTCAGGTAAAGCGTGCAGGCTGGGGTTTGGGTATCGGCCAGGTCCCCGGATTTGGGGGCAAGCGGTGGGTTCCACCCAACCTACGCCTGTTGAACTTTGCTGCGACCCAGCAAGTCCTTTCCCCTCTCGATATTTTAAGCCGAGGGCTCACGATATGAAAAGGTCGGCCAAAGTATTTGATTAGCGTTTTCTGGCTTCATGCTTCCCAGTTTTCGCATGATCTGCGACTTCGCCCGTAACGGAGATTGGCGCAGGAGTTTCGCGATGCCGACTTCGCCGGAGTTTTTTAGGGGACTGCGGAATTGAGAGATACGGGCCAATGGCCAGAAGCGGTGGCTTGACAAGGTCACGGCGCAGATCGTTGCGCAAAGCCGTAACCGCTTTCCCCCCCCTTCCTGCCTATTCTGCAAGCTGCGATTGCGCATTCAGTGGGGATTTACAAGGGCGGTGTCAGTGGGAGTTCATTGGGAGCGCCAGATGGAGGCCGTTGGGTTTGTTGCGTTGCTGCCGGCCCCGGCAGCGATGCGGCGTTTGTGGGATAATGCGAAGGTTCGAATGGTTTCTGGAACGCTGGTGTCCGGAGGTACCGTAAACGAGGTGGCGCGGCGGCAGGGTTTTCAGGCAAACCATCTGCCGCCGGGGTTGCTGAGTTGGTAATGGCGCTGCGGTCATGCCATTGATCTCCCCTCAAACCGGGTTCAGATCATGGTGGCGACGGGGCCGCCTTGCCGCGCGGCAAGGACGCTCCGCCCCTTGGCCTTGAACCGAAAATCGCCCTCGTCGCAGGCGCTGACGCCGGGGCAGAAAACCGGGCCGCCGTCGCGTGACTGATCGAAACCTGCAAGATGAATACAGTCGACCCCCGCGCCTGAATGGCCAGCACCTTCACGGCAACCATCAGCGGCCATACCCAAAGCCGGATC
>CAMDHB010000181.1 GCA_945897655.1 Pseudorhodobacter antarcticus | reverse complement strand
ATGTCGGGCGGCAGGATCAGCAGGTCGGCGATGGTGCGACCAGACAAGATGGTCTGGGATTTGGCAAACTTCACCTCGCGGCCGCCCTGTGCAATCGTCACCCGGTCCAGCAGGAACCCGTTGGACAGATTGTTGAATTTGGTGCCACGGTGGTCATAGGCCCCGCCCAAGCTGCCGACATAGATCGCCATTGTGCTGGCGGGCATTTCATTGGTCAGCCTTTCAAAGCTTTCCGGGCCGGCGCCATTGCGCCCGACGACGGGCGCGTTGGCAAAACCGACGGCGAAATCGACATAGGTGTCGTCCGGACCGCCCTGCATGGGAACTTCGGGTGGCAGATCGCCCAGACCTGCCGCCGTCATGGCGGCCCTCAGGTCTGCGTTGGTGACATGGGCCAGCGCGACTGCGCCATCCTTTGCAAGGTCCGTCACCGACATCGGCTTGAAGTTGAAGATGTCGATGGTGGGTTCGGTCACCAGGATATCTTCGGTGCGATATCGCAGCACCATCCGCGCGCCCTCGAGCACGGCGTTGCGGATTGCGCGGGCCGAAATGGTGGCCCCCGCCACAAAGCCCGGTTCCATCGCGCCTTCCGCGCCCAGTCGACCCTCCATTCCTGTCATGCGCGACAGGTATTCGATCATGCGTCCGGTCCGTGCGCGGTCGTTCAGCAGATAAGGTTCGCGGTGGAACAACAGCGCGGCCCCTGCAATCCGGCCATCCATCCCGACCCCGACGATCACGTCGAAGGGCGTGGTGGAATAGCCGGGCGCGCGCAGCACATCGAAGGTCGAAAAGATATAGCCGACCATCTGGCCGTCCTGAAAGGCGGCGGCGGCGATGGGGCCGTCATCATCCACCATCTCGACCCGGTCCACGCCGTCGAATGCCCGCTGGATCACCTCGGGCGTGAGGCGATCCAGCAGCGGCACGGGGGTCACGGTTGGATCGAAGGTGTTCATCGTCACGACTTGTTGCGCGGTGAATTGGGTCCGTCGCGCCGTTGTGGTTGGCGCAGTTGGGGTCCGTTCCTGGCTTTCCTCTTCAGGATTGACCTCGATCTTCGTCGGTGGCTGAGGGGGTGACTGCTCGGTTTCAGAAACGCTGCCTTCTTCCTCGGGGTTGGTTTGTGACCACAGCGGCGTGGCCGACAGGGCGACCGTGACGGTGGCGATCAGCCCCATTGCGCCAAGCCATCCCGCCAGCCGGTTTGCAGGTTTGCGGGTCGGTCCGGGTGCGGTCATTTCGCGGCACATCCGGAATCGTTGATCGTGCCATCCTGCATGACCGTGTTGCACATGGTAAGCCCCTCCATCCGTGCACCCTGAAGGGTGGCGCCGCGCAGATTGGTGCGGTACATCAGGGCGCTGCCAAGGTTCGCGCCCGACAGGATGGCATCCGACAGGTCGGCCCCGAATAGGTTGGCCCCGCTGAGGTTGGTGCCGGTCAGATCCGCGCCCGACAGCGTCGCCCCGACCAGGTTGGCCCCGGCCAGATTTGCATCCACAAGGCGCGCGCCGGTCAGGTCAGCGTGAAACAGATTGGCCCCGCGCAGGTCCGCGCCCGTCAGGGTCACGCCCACCAGATCGGCCCCGATCAGGACGCTGTAGTACAGGCGCGCACCCGTCAGGTCGCTGCCCCGAAGCCCCGCCGCGCGCAGGTCAGCTTGCACAAAATTGACGATCCGAAGGTCGCAATCCTCGCAATTCATCGACACAAGGAAGCGGTTCAGATCGTCGGTTTGCCATCCGGTCGCAACCGTTGGACAGGCCGCCACCAGACAGACCCCCACGACCTTTGACCAGTTTCCCGCTTGCATGCCCATTTCCGAACTTGCCCCGCGCCGTGCGGCGCCCGGCTTTCGCCTTTGTAGATTGCGACTCGACGGGACGACAAGCCGAAGCGTCGACGTGGGTCCAGCGCGCCTGCGATCCTGCGGGGAACCCGATCCGGATTTCAAGGAAATTGCAAAAGTCGGTAAGGGTGGGATGCTGTGGCGCGGGTCGTAGTACGCAACGCTTGGGAAAATAATGCCAACGTGAACAGATAGATACGAGAATACGGGCGCTCTGGATGCGGGTCAGCGGCAGGCTGGCCGCCTAGGTTCGGCCGACGTCTGGTGTGGCGACGCATCGAAAAGTCGATGACCTGTATTGGGAAAAGGAATGATCTGCGGACTGTCGTTTTGCGGCTAGTCTGATAGTGCGGAGAGCGGGCGGTGCAAATGCAGGCCAAAACAGCAGGCAGGCTGGGAATTCTTGACATGGTGAACCGGTGAGTGCAACGTTCACCATGATAGCCCGTTTGGTGCAAGGTCCGCTCACCCGGTCGGACAACGGCCCGCAATGGCAGGAATGCTGATCTGATGTCGCGCGGGCTGATCAACGTCAACCTCAAACAGCTTGAAATCTTTCGGGCGATCGTTTTGTCCGGATCCTTCACCAAAGCGGTTGCCCTGACAGAATTGTCTCAACCGGCCCTGTCGCAGCAGCTGGCCAATCTGGAAAGACAGCTGCAAACTCCGTTGATCGTGCGCAGCAAGAAAACCTCCATCGAACTGACCCCGGCAGGCGAATACTGGCTGGCCCGGTCGACCGAGTTGTTGAGCAAGCTCGAGTCCGCCCTGACCACGCATTTCGACTTGTTTGTCGATCAGGGCTTTGTCGTCAAGTTCGGCACAACGCCCAGCCTGCAGGGCAGGTTCGATGAACTGATCAGCGGCGCCGCGATCACGATACCGCAGATCAAGTCGCTGAACATCCAGAGCTATCTGGATTCGCGGCATGTGGCGGATGCGCTGGCTGCGCACCGGATCAATCTGGGTATCGCCAGTCTAGGCAGCCTGGAAGAACAAAAGTCTTCGCTGCATACAGTGCACCTTTATGACGACAAGATCGTCTGGGCGGTGCCTGCCAGCATTCCTTTCGACGACGTCATCGCCACCATCATGAGCCGAAAGAACGTTGGCAACCATCCGGGCCTGGACCGGTTCGTAACGCTGGGTCAGGTGCCGCCCTGGCATGCCAAGAGCGCTGGCTGGTTCCGCGACAAGCTGCCCTTTGCCCAACCCTTCTTCTCGTCGGCGACACATCATTCGGCGGTACAGATCGCTGCCGCCGGTCATGCGACCTGCCACACTCCCATGACGCTTATCCCGAACCTGTCCGAAAGTGTGCGCAACCGCCTGCGCTATTTCGACATCGGCGAAATAGCGAGGCAGGTCTGCCTTGCCTATCCCAAGCATCTGCAGAGCATCCGACCTTTTGTCGAATTCACCAACCGGGTGCATGAAATCGTTCATGCCGAGATCGTGCGCTCGCCCCGGTTCGTCGTTCTGGAACCAGAGAATTCCGCACTGGAATACCGTAAATGATCAAGGGAGGATAAGATGAAGACACGGTATCGAACCATCCTTTCAGCAGCGCCGTTTCTAGCCGCGACCCTGGCCGCAGGGGCGGCGTGGTCGGACATGCTGACCGCAAATTGCACGGGCATGCTGGATGTGAACGTCTACAAGATTGACCTCGCGCTTGGGACGCAGGTTGTTGCGGGAATAGGCGAGGCTGCCCTGACGGTCAGCGAGGACGCCATCGTGCTGGACGGGGCCTTTGGGCAGTACCGTTTCGACCGGAAGGTCGGGACGCTTTATCATGATGAAAAGGATACTGGTCTTTACTGCACCTATGCGGTTCTGTCACAGGACTGACCCCGCCCTGTTATTCGATTTTCCGATGAGCCTTATAGCAATCTCGGTGGCGCTTTTCGGTTGGTTTGCGGGGCTACTGGTTTAGGCTTGTTCACAGATGGGATGCGTACGCTTCCTTGAACTGCCGGGCGGAATGAGCCCGGACAAAGCGGTCGTACGCGGCGCGAAGGCGCAAATGTACCATCTTGCAAGTCAAGAGGCCGAATTGCCGGTCGCATCGGAGGGAGATGGATGGCTATCACTTTGAACATCAACGGTCAGGATCACATGATCGACGCCGACCCGCAGATGCCACTTCTGTGGGCGATCCGCGAGAAGGCCGGGTTGTCCGGGACCAAGTTTGGCTGCGGCATCGCCCAGTGCGGCGCCTGCACGGTCATCGTGGATGGCAATGCCGTCCGTTCCTGTAACACGCCGCTTGCCAGCGCTGTCGGCAAGGCCATCCGCACGATCGAGGGTGTGTCGGTGAACAATGATCATCCGGTTCAGTTGGCCTGGCAGGAGCTTACCGTGCCGCAATGCGGCTATTGTCAGTCCGGGCAGATCATGTCCGCGGTTGCCCTGCTGGAAAAAAGCCCGAACCCGTCAGACAACGAGATCGACAAGGCGATGGCAGGAAACATCTGCCGGTGTGGCACATACCCCCGGATCCGTGCGGCGATTCATCGCGCGGCCGAGATGAGCAAGACTTGAGGAGGATTTGATGAACACGCCAAGCTTTTCAAGACGCAACTTCCTGAAGGTCACGGCGTCCGCCGCCGGGGGTCTGATGGTGGGGTTCTCCCTTCCCACCGCGCTGCAGGCGGCCATGGGCGAAGCAGGCGAGATCAACGCCTGGCTGACAATTGATCCAGACAACATCGTCAGCATCGTGACACCGCAGACCGAAATGGGGCAGGGCGCGTGGACGGCCATTCCCATGATGATTGCGGAAGAACTTGATGTGCCATGGGAAAACGTCCGCAGCGTGCGCGCTGACGCGAACCGTCATGTCAACAACGCCGACCTTTACACCACGACCTCGACCGGCGGATCGACCACGGTGTCGCGGCGGCATCCCTATATGATGCAGGCCGGGGCGTCGGCCCGGGAAAGGCTGCGCGTTGCCGCCTCCAAACGGTGGGACGTTCCGTTGGAGAAGGTGGTCGCCAAGCAGGGCTATCTGACCGCAGAACACGAAGAGCATGGCGTCATGCAGGGCACCTACGGGGAGTTTGCTGCCGATGCCGTGGCCGTGACGCTGGAGGCGGAACCCGCCATCAAGGCCTATGGCGACTGGTGGCTGCTGGGCAAGGACGTCAAGCGCCTTGATGTGTCCAGCAAGACCAACGGGACCGCCGTCTATCCGATCGACGTGACCGTGGAAGGGATGGTCTATGCGGCGGTGCAGGCCTGTCCCGTTCCGGAAGGCAAACTGGTCAGCTTTGACTTCGAAGCCGTCAAGGGCATGCCTGGCGTCATTGCCGCGGTCGAACTGACCCAGGTCAAGGATGTGCCCGCCTTCACCGACCTGCGCAGCGCCGTGGCCATAGTTGCCGAAAGCTGGTTTCAGGCCAAGAACGCCCTCGCCGTCATGCCGATCGTGTGGGATTTCGGTCGGGGTGCCACCATCAGCTTTGAAAGCCAGACGGCCGAAGCACTGAGCCTGCTGGCCGCGCCAGGGACTGTGCTGAAGGATGAAGATGGCAACGTCGGCAAGGGGCTGGACAAGGGCGTGAACCACGATGCGGTTCCCGATCTGATTGCGGCCTCAGCCAAGCTGGTCACGGGCGAGGTCTATTCGCGGCCGTTCGAGGCGCATGCGACCATGATGCCACCTTGTGCCGTGGCCGATGTCAAGGCGGACCGGGTTGATGTCTGGACCTTTACCCAGGACATCGGGCGGTCGCTGAACGAGGTGGCCGACCAGTTGGGCCGCGACACCAAGGCCGTCTTTCTGCACCAGACCCAACTGGGCGGCGGTTTTGGCGGCGGTTACAACATGGACGTGCACCGGCAGGCTGCGGCCATCTCGGCCGCGGTTGGCAAGCCGGTCAAGGTGATCCGCAGCCGCGAGGAGGACATCGCACAGGATTCCCAGCGCCCGCCGGTCTGGGGCACCTACAAGGCGGCATTGGGCGAGGATGGGCTGCCGGTGGCACTGCTCACGCACTTTGTCGGCGAAGAAAAGATGCCCGCCTTCGCGCAGCGCGGTGTGGCGAACATGCCGTATCTGATCCCGAACCGGCGGCATGAAAACAGCTTTGTGCAAAACCATATCCCGATCGGGTATCACCGTGCGCCGGGTGCCAATTCGAACGGCTTCATCGTCGAGCAGATGGTCGACGAGTTGGCGCTGGCGGGTGGATGGGACCCGCTGGAATGGCGGCTCAAGCTGACCGAGGGGATGGAACCCTGGCAGCGCGTGTTGCTGGCGATGAAGGCAAAGTCCGGTTGGACCACAGACATGGGCGATGGTGAAGGCATGGGCCTTGCCGTGGTCGAGTCGCATGGCACCATCGCGGGCTGTGTGGCGACGGTCTCGGTCACTCGGCGCGGCCAGGTCTTTGTGGACAGGCTGCAATACTTCATCAACAGCGGCTATGTGATCAACCCGCTGAACGCCCGCGAACAGGCGGAAAGCTCGGCGGTGTGGGAGCTTGGCCATGCGATGTTCGGGGGTCTGCAGATTCGCGATGGCCGGATCGTGAACACGAACTTTGACAGCTATCCGCTGATGCGGATGCCCGACACCCCACCCGAGATCGAGGTCAATCTGGAAATGTCCGAGGACCAGTGGTGGGGCGGTCTGGGTGAGCCCACGGGCCCGCCCACCCCGCCCGCCGTTGCCAACGCCATTTTCTACGCGACGGGCACGCGCGTGCGCAGCACGCCTCTGTCCAAAGCGGAACTTTGAACGGCAACGGGGCCCGGTAAAGGGGCCCCGTTCCAACCTGATCGCAGCAAGACCAAAGGGGCCCCGCAGGGCCCCTTTTTTCAATGCGCCGTCTGGCTGGACAGCGAGACTTCGGCAGCCTTTTGCAGGTCTGGCCATTCTGGCAGATCGGTGAACTGCCAGCGGACAAAGGCCGCCACCTTGGCAAGATCCCCGGCTGACAGGGTGATTGGCTGCATCCGGCGTGAACTGGACCCCTGCGGCGGTTCAATCCCCCCGATGACCACACGGAACAGGTTGGTCGGGGCAGGGGCGTTCACGGCGTAGGTCAGCCCCAATGAGACGGGTTGAGTGTCCGCGATCCGCTCTTTGTGGCACTTGACGCAGTTGGTCTGGAAAATGAGTGCGCCGTCCCGAACCGGTTGTGGGGCATCCAGCCCGGCCAGGGTGAAATCAAAGGTTTC